>CANQUO010000020.1 GCA_947627085.1 uncultured Oscillospiraceae bacterium | reverse complement strand
TTCAGCTCCCGGCCATGATGCTCCCCGGGCTCACGGTGGTGATCTCCCCGCTCATATCCCTCATGAAGGACCAGGTCATGGCACTGCGGTCCAACGGAATACCGGCGGCGTTCATAAACAGCTCCCTGTCCGGTGATGAGGCCAGGGCCGTCTACGCCTCCCTCCGCGAGGGAAAATACAGGCTCCTCTACGTGGCCCCGGAGCGGCTCACGCTGGAGGGGTTTCTCGGCATCCTGTCCGGCATGGACGTGTCGCTGGTGGCCGTGGACGAGGCCCACTGCATATCCCAGTGGGGCCAGGACTTCAGGCCCAGCTATCTGAAGATACCGGCCTTCATCTCCCGTCTTCGACGCCGCCCGCCGGTGGCGGCCTTCACCGCCACGGCCACGGTGAAGGTCCGTGGGGATGTGGAGAGGCTGTTGGGCCTTCGCTCGCCATTGCGGGTCACCACCGGCTTTGACAGGCCGAACTTATATTTTGAGGTCATGAATCCCTCGAATAAGCTTGAGGCCCTTCTCGGGCTTCTCGGGAAACGCAGACAGAAAAGCGGCATCATCTACTGCTCCACCAGAAAGACCGTGGAGACGCTGTGCGAAAAGCTCATATCCCACGGCTTTCCCGCCACCAGATACCACGCGGGGCTTGAGGACGGCGAGAGGCGGCAAAATCAGGAGGATTTCATCTACGACCGGCGGACCGTGATGGTGGCCACCAACGCCTTCGGCATGGGGATAGACAAATCCAACGTCAGCTTCGTCATACACTACAACATGCCGAAAACGCTGGAGGAATATTATCAGGAGGCCGGCAGGGCCGGGCGCGACGGCGAGCGGGCCGACTGCGTACTTCTTTATAACACCAACGATATCCGCACAGCCCGTATACTCATCGCAAGCTCCAACGAGAACCCGGACCTTTCGGAGGACGAGCGGCGGGAGCTCATGGCGAGGGACTACGAGCGGCTGGAGCGCATGATAGGCTACTGCGAGACCCGGGGCTGTTACCGGGGGTACATACTTGAATATTTCGGCCAGCCTCACAACGACACCTGCTCTAACTGCGGTAACTGCTCCGTCCCCTACTCCCGGCGGGAGGCCACAAGGGAGGCTCAGATGGTCCTCTCCTGTATCGCGAGAGTACACGAAAGGCTCGGCTACTATGTGGGACAGGCCCTTATATCGAGGATACTCCTGGGCAGCCGCGAAAAACGGATAAGGGAGCTTGGGCTTGAGAGCCTGTCCACCTACGGCCTTATGCGCGGCCAGGATAGGGCGTTTTTAAGGCTCCTGTTCGCGGGCCTTGAGGAGCAGGGATACATCGTAAGATCCTCCGAGCACGGCGCGGTGTCGCTGACAAACGCCGCCAAGGACGTGCTTTTCCGGGGAAAGAGAGTTGAGATACTCGTCCGCGATTCGGCCGTCTCGGAGCCCAAAGCGCCCAAAAAGCCCGCCCCATCCCCCATTGACCCGGAGGACATGGACGATAATTTCAACGAGCTTTTGACGGCCCTTAAGGTCCTGAGAATGAAATTTGCCAGAGCCGAGGGCGTGCCCTTATATATCATCTTCTCCAACGCCACCCTCACGGAGCTTGCGAGACTGAGGCCGAAGACCCTGGAGGAGCTTCAGACCGTACCGGGCATCGGCTCGGTGAAGGCCCGGCGCTTCGGTCCTGAAGTGCTTGAGGTCATACGCTCCCACGAGAATTGACCCTTGATATTTTCGCTTTAACATGTTATATTTTCATTGGTAACCCAAAAAATGAAAAATACGGAGGGATAACCTTGAAAAAGAAGCTCATCGCGCTCGCTCTCATCATCTGCCTCACCCTCTCGCTGGCCCCCATGGCCTTTGCCGAGGGACGGGAGACGGACCTTCTCACAGATCAGCCCCATTCCGACACAAACTACGCCGACATGGAGTATACCCCCGTGACCGAGGCGGAGTTCACCGCCGCCCTGGACGCCGCCCGGGCCCTCATCTCCGACGCCGCCAACGCCGAAGCGGCTGAGGAGGCCTTTGACCAGGTGGCGTCGCTCTTCATGACCGCCAGGACGAATGCTACTCCTCTCCATCCGCACCTCCCAGGACATTGACGACGACGAGTCCCAGGACCTCTACTTATCCGAGGCGGAGCTCTACTACGACATAATTGACCCCTTCCTCTTCCTCGTCCGTGACATATTAAAGTCCCCCTGCGCCTCCATACTTGACGACGACGGCCTCACCCAGGACGACAAAGACTACTACCTTGCCTACACCGGCACCTCCGAGGAGGCAAAGGCTCTCTCCCTTGAGCTTGAATCCTTAAGTGAGCTTTACTGGGACGCCTATTACGACGATTATACATACACCTACGAGGGCGTTGAGCTCACCGCCGAGGAGGCCGGGCAGTATTATGATTACGGCATGATCCCCGCCGAGGATTACGCCGTCATAATGACCTCCATCGAGCGTGACAGGAACGCCGCCATGGGCGAGGTTTTCATGCAGGTCCTTGACCTTAATACGAAGCTTGCCAAGGCCCAGGGCTACTCAAATTACGCCGAGTACGCCTACGAGGCGGAGTACGAGCGCGATTACAGCGCCTCCGACATCCTCGCCTTCGCCGACGCCGTAAAGCAGTACATCGTGCCCTTGAGCGACGATCTTTTCAGCCTCTACCTCCACGATTTGTACACTCTCGACTATGACAGCTATATGAACGTGTACCTCGGCGATTACACCGGCCGCGGCACCCTTGACGCCGTCCGCCCCTATATCGGGAATATGTCCAGCGAGCTTTTGGAGTCCTGGGACTACATGGTAAACCACGGCCTTTACGATATAACCGCCCGGGACACCAAGGAGGACTCCGGTTATACCACCATCATCCCCTCCTACGGCGCGCCCTTCTTCTTCAACAGGCCCTCGGAGTTCCTCTATGACTTCCTCACCATCATCCACGAGTTCGGCCACTACAATAACAACTACTATCACCCCTGCGGCTGGAACGACGGAAGCTCCAGTATCGACGTGGCCGAGGTCCACTCCCAGGGCATGGAGCTCCTGTTCTCAAAATATTATGAGAACCTCTTCGGCAAAAACGCCGGCCTTGTTCAGGATATGCTGATGTGTAAGCTCCTTTCCGGAGGCATTGTAGAAGGCGCCATGTACGGCGAGCTGGAGCTCTACGCCGCCTCCACCCCCGATGTGACGCTGGAGATGATAAATCAGAAATACCGTGAGCTTTCCGAGGAGTACGGCCTTACCGATCCCGACGACCCCGCCACGGAGCTCTATGACTGGATCGAGATACCCCAATTGACCGTCAGCCCCATGTACTACATAAGCTACGCCACTTCCGCAGCCGGGGCCTTCGCCTTCTGGCTGGAGGCGAAATCGGACGGCTACGATGCCGCGGTGGACCACTACCTCAAGTTCGTCTCCCAGTCCGTCTACTCCCCGTTCCTTGAGCAGTTTGAGGACGCCGGTATGGAAAATCCCCTTTCAGCTTCATATGTAAAGGATTTGGCCGAGGCCCTCCGCACCTCCCTTGATATCGACGAGCGCCTTGAGCTCGCCGCCAAGGAGGAGCTCTACAGCGACGTGTCCGCCGACGACTGGTTCTTCGAGGTCGTCTGCGAGGCCACCGAGCTCGGCCTTATGAACGGCGTGGGCATCGGGGAATTCAACCCCAATGGCACCTCCTCCAGGGCCATGGCCGCCACGGTGCTGTGGAACCTGGACGGTAACACCGGGAACGCTGCCGAAAGCGCCTTCCCTGACGTTACAAGCTCCGACTGGTATCTCGCCGCCGCCAACTGGGCCGGAGATACTAAGGTCATCAACGGCTATGACGACGGGACCTTCGGAGGCACGAAAAACGTGACCCGTGAGCAGATGGCCGTCATGATATATAACTACGCCGCGTACCTCGGGCTCGACACCTCCGTCACCTCCACCGCCCTCAGCTTCCCCGACGCTGATGATGTTCACACCTGGGCCCTTGAGGGCATGGCCTGGTGCGTGGAGCACGGCATATTCCAGGGTAACGACAGCGGACTTCTCCAGCCCAGCCGGGATATAACCAGGGCACAGCTGGCGAAGGTCATCGTCACCACCGCCCACGTGATAGACGGCGAATAACGACACACATATTTATTTCCCCTCCCCCACCCGGGAGGGGAAATTGGTTTTTTGCACAAAATTTGACGGCGTTTCTTGTATGATATTCCAAAAAGCTATTCTTTTCTTGCGATAAACATTCATTTATTGCATAATAGAGGAAGTCCAAAGGCGGGGCCGCGCGGGAGACGCGTACCTCCGCCGGGAAAGGAAAAATGAGAGGAGAGATTTATTTGAAGCTCACACGTTCTCAAAAAATCGCCTTCGGCATCGGCGCCGTGGGCAAGGACATGGTCTACGCCCTGTCGGCCACCTATGTGATGTACTACTATCAGGAGATTTTGCACCTGTCCTCCGTCTTTGTGGGCACGATCCTTATGATCGCCCGCGTCTTTGACGCGCTGAACGACCCCTTCATGGGTATCCTGGTCGCCAAGACCAAGACGAAGTGGGGGCGTTTTCGTCCCTGGCTCATATCCGGCTCGGTGCTGAACGCTTTCACCCTGTACGCCCTCTTTGCCGCGCCGAATATCGGGGGCACGAGCCTCATGGTCTACTTCACCGTCATTTACATACTCTGGGGCACCACCTACACCATGATGGACATACCCTACTGGTCCATGATCCCCGCCATAACCTCCACCAGCGCCGACCGTGAAAATCTCTCCGTGATCGGCCGGACCTGCGCCGGCGTGGGCTCCGCCCTTATCCAGGTGGGCACCGTTATGGCCGTGGGCTTTCTCGGCGGTGACAGCGAGCGCCGGGGCTTCGCTCTTTTCTCCCTCATCGTGGCTGTCATATTCGTCGTCGCCGAGGTATTTTGCACTCTTAAGGTCCGCGAGCACGATATAGGCCGAATGGAGACCTCCACCATCCCCCAGATGTTCAAAGCCCTTTTCCGCAACGATCAGGCCATGATAACGGTGCTGGCCATACTCATGATAAACAGCGCCCTCTACCTTACGAGCAACCTTGTGATCTACTTTTTCAAATATGACTTCGGCGGCACCGGCTGGAAGGGCAGCTACACCGTCTTTACAATGGTTGGCGGCGTGTTCCAGATACTGGGCATGATGGCGGTCTATCCCCTCTTGCGGAAGAAATTCGGCAACACACAGATATTCAAGGGCGCTCTCGGCACCGCCATGCTGGGCTACGCGCTCATATTGGCCGTGTGCTTCGCGGGCTTTTCCTCAAACATGGTCCTTATATGTGTGTGCGGGGCCCTTGTGTTCGCCGCCAACGGCATAATGACGGTGCTGACCACCGTCTTTCTCTCAAACTCCGTGGACTACGGCGAGCTCAAAACAGGCCGCCGTGAGGAGTCCGTCATATTCTCCATGCAGACCTTCGTGGTGAAGGCCGCGTCGGGTCTGGCCGTATTTATCACCGGCATCGGCATCAAGCTTATCGGCCTTGTGGGTGACACCGAGGAGACCGGCGAGATCATCGCCCAGTCCGCCTCCACCATCACGGGCCTTCGGCTTTTAATGACCGTTTTGCCCATCATCGGCCTTGTGGTGGCGTTTTTCGTCTTTGCCGCCAAGTTCACCCTCACCGATAAGCGTATGGACGAGATCGGCGATACGCTCAAGGCCAAAAGGGAGGCAAAATAATGCTCATGACCTGGCGCGCCGCGGTCGACACCGAAAGCGGCCCCGTTACCCTGGAGGGCCGGGAGCTTTTTGATTGGGGCGATACCCTTCATATTGCGGCCGGCCTGTCAAACGGCGTCATAAAAAGCGTGGTCGCCCGGATACCCGTAGCCGTACTTGAAAATGACAAAATATTCATGAACGGCTATCAGACCTGGACCTCCTGTCCGGAGTACGGCGTCCATGACATGATATGGGACCTCTCCCGGGTCCCCCGGCCCACGGTCCGGAAATACGACTTCGACCGGTACGCGGACTACCACTTTGTCCGCTACCCCAAGCTCCACGGCGTGACCCACGGCCACTCCTACTGCTACTTCCGCCGGGGCGATACCTTGAGGCTCTTAGGCTCCCTGGACGAGGCCCCGGGCTACACCCTATTTGAGTACGACGCGGCCCTGGCGTCTCTGACATTGAGGCGCGACTGCGCCGGAGTAAAATGCGGCGGGGAGTATCGCCTTTTCGACCTTAAATCCGCCATCGGAAATGAGGACGAGGTATTTGACGCCTGGTTCAGCGCCGCCGGGATAAAGCCCATACCCGCCCCGAAAATCAGGGGCTACTCCAGCTGGTATAACCGCTACGAGGACATAACCCGGGAGAGCATCGAGGGCGATCTTAAAGGCTGCGGGACGCTTCTCAAAAGTGGCGATCTCTTTCAGATCGACGACGGCTGGGAGCCCGCCGTGGGCGACTGGCTGGAGGCGGACAGCATAAAGTTCCCCGAGGGGTTAGCGCCCATCGTGGAGGATATCCACGCCTCCGGTTTTAAGGCCGGGCTCTGGCTGGCCCCCTTCGCGGTGAAAAAGGACTCGAAATTAGTATCCGAGCACCCGGAGTGGCTTTTAAAGCACAACGGCGAGCCCTGGAGCCAGGGGTCAAACTGGGGCGGCTTTTACGCCATGGACATTGATAACCCCCAGGTCACGGAGCACTTAAAGCTGGTCTTTGACCGGGTCATAAACGACTGGGGCTTCGACCTATTGAAGCTCGATTTCCTCTACGCCGCCGCGCCCTTCGGCACGGACACCGAGACCCGGGCCGCCCGGATGATAAGGGCCGTTGACCTTCTTCGCCGCCTCTGCGGGGATACGCCGATCCTGGGTTGCGGCGTGCCGGTGTTCCCCTCCCTCGGGAAATTTGAGTACTGCCGCGTATCCTGCGACGTGTCCCTGGACTGGGACGACAAGCCGCAAATGCGCCTTTGCCACCGGGAGCGCGTCAGCACCAGGCAGGCGATTTTGAACACCCTCTACCGCCGGGAGCTTAACGGCCGGGGACATCTAAACGACCCGGACGTATTCTTCCTCCGGGACGAGAATATAGACCTCCTTCCGGAGCAAAAGCGGCTCCTGGCGGAGATAAACGCCCTCTTCGGCGGGGTGTTACTCACCTCCGACGACGTGGCCCGGTACTCCCAGGCCCAGCGGGAGGCCTACGGCTACATAAGGAAGCTTTCGGAAAACGCCGAAAACATCCGCTTCTACCCCGACGAATTCAAGGTTACCTATGAGTTAGAGGGCATCGAGCACACGATAAATATACCAAAAGAGTGGTTTTAAAATAGTGGTTTTAAAGGAGCGCAAATGATAAAAATCTACGCCGACAGCACAAACGACCTGGGGCCGGAGCTCATAGCAAAGCACAATATCCGGATAATACCCCTCTATGTCAACATGGGCGACAGGACCTACACCGACTGGGTGGACATATCGCCTGACGAGCTCTACGCCTGGTCCGACGAGCACAACTCCACCCCGGTCACCGCCGCCTTCTCCGTGGGCGACGCGGAAAACGCCCTCAAAGAGGCGGTGAACAGCGGGGACGACGTGATATTTTTCGGCATCTCCTCGCATCTGTCGGCCTCCTGCAATATTTTCCGCATGGCCGCTGAGAACCTGGGCTACTCGGACCACGTGGCCGTCATAGATTCCCTGAACCTTTGCACCGGCATCGGCCTTCTCATACTCAAGGCCGCGGATATGATAGAATCCGGGGAGACCGACCTGCGGAGGGTTGAAGATTATGTAAACTCCTTCGTCCCCTACGTGCGCACCACCTCGGTCATTGAGACGCTGACCTACATCCACCGTGGAGGCCGTTGCAGCGCGGCCACGGCGCTTATCGGGAGCGCCCTCAAGATAAAGCCGAAGATCACCGTCATCGACGGAAAGCTGGGCGTGGCGAAAAAGTACCGGGGAAAGCAGACCGACGTCATACGCAAGTACTATGAGGATTTAGAGCCACTTTTGAAAAACGCGGACCCCGACAACGTGTTCGTCTCCCACACCGGGCGTCTGCCCCAGGAGATAATCGACGAGATCGCGGACCGGGTCCGGGCTTTGGGTCGCTTTAAAAACGTCCACGTCACAAGAGCCGGGAGCGTTGTCACCATCCACTGCGGCCCCGGTACTCTCGGTGTATTCTACATCGACTCTAAACCGGAATAAGCTAAAATTTGGTGAAAGCCCGTCTGACGTATCAGACGGGCTTTCAGTTTGTCAAAAAACTCAAATTCAATATTTTTCCCGGCGGCATGTACGTCGGGAAAAATCCCTTTTGTCGCCCAAGTGTGCCCCTACGGGGCGCGCGCAGGGCGACAGCAGGGAGATTTTCTCTGAATTTCGCAAAATTCAGAGAAAATTTCCCGCACGTTCTCCTTGTCGGAAAAAGCCCGCAGGGCTTTTTTGACAGTCTGAAAGCCCGTCTGACGTATCAGACGGGCTTTCGCTTTGTTGAGTTGGCTCAGTCGTTATGAAATCCGTGGGAACGGATGTCTCTGTGGGATTTGTTGTGTCCGTAGGTTCAGCGGGATTTGTGGGCGTTGCGGGGTCCGTGGCGTCCGTTGGGCCTGTCGGGTCCGTCGGAGGCATGGAATCAGTCGGAGGCGTTGGGTCCGTCGGAGCCGTGGGGTCTGTGGGGTCCTCCGGCGCGTGGGCCCTTTGATATTTCTCCCACACGTCGGCGGAGGCCGCCCTTATCCAGTCCATCCACATGGGGTGCTTTTTGGCGTATAGGTGGCACCCGTCGCCGGACAGGTCCTCGGGCAGGTACCCGTCCTCCCCCGCCACCAGCTCGTTTACGTCGATGTAGAAGATATTCACGCCGTCCGCCAGCTCCTCAAGGCGCTTATTTATGGCGAACAGCTTCTCCGGCGCGGAGTAGGGCCGGATGGCCGCTTCACGCCGTCCCGTGGTCATTATGGCCTGGATGATTATAATGGCGTCGGGCTCCTTTTCGCGGATGAGGTCCAGAAGCTTTGAATACGCCCGTATGAGCTCCTCCATGCCGTAGCCGGCCTCGTTGACACCAAGATTTATGTAAACCTTCCCGTAGGTCACGGAGCTCAGAAGCTCTTTTATGGACATGTTGGAAAAGCGCCAATCGGAAAGGCTCTTGCCGTAAATGTTGAATACGCTCATACCCACGTCGCAGAAGTAGTCCGCCCCGTCCACCCTGGCGTAGTCCCGAAGTCCCTCGGTCCGGGAATCGCCGATGAATAAAGCGTCGCTGAACCACTCGTCGTCCACCGGTGTCACGTCGGGATTCGGCACCGGCCTGTGCTCCGGGGGACCAAGCCCGGTATTCCCCGTGGGCTCGGTCGCGGGCGGCTCGGTCGGCGGTTCGGTCGGGGGCTCCGTGGGCGGTTCTGTGGGTGGTTCTGTGGTCGGCTCCGTAGGTGGCTCTGTCGAGGGCTCCGTCGGAGGGTCCGTAGGTGGCTCCGTGGGCTCTTCTGTCGGGGACTCCGTTGGGGGCTCCCGCTCCTCGTCTTTAAGCTCCCTGGCAAGCTCGATGCGCATTTTAAGCCCGTCGTCCGCAAGTAAGGCAAAGGGTATCTCCGGAAGTCCCAGTCCGCCGTCCAGCCCCAGCGGGGCCAGAACGGCGTATTTCCCGTACGCCCCCACCGCCAGCACGGCGGCCATGGAGATAATTATGGCGCATAAGAGCGCCAGATATCGCTTTTTCATCGCCCTCACCTAAAAATCAAAATACATGAACGGGTCCTGCCCCGCCGTGGCCATGAAGTACGCCGCCGCCCAGAACACCGCAAACAATAGAGCGTCCGCGTACCAACGGCGCTTTATCCTCTCCCATATGAGCTTCGGCACGGGGGTGGCGAAAAATACTCCCGCCAGCAGCATACAGGCATACCTTGCGCCCCAAGTGAGAAAATCGGAGATATCGAGTATCCCGCCGACGCCGAAAAGCCGCGAGAAAAGCGCGATCGTCCTCTCCCCTGTCCCGGCGGCGAAGGCCGCCCAGGTGAGGAGTATGAAAAAAACCGTGTAGATATGGGGCAGTACCCTCGTTTTCTCAAGATATTTCCTCAGCCAGAGCCGTTCGTTGAGTATTAGCAGGAAGAGCGCCCCGGCCCATATGAGATAGCCCCCGCCGACGCCGTGCCAAAGGTCCGTAAGAAGCCACACGACCGCGAGGTTCAATACTGTCCTGAGCTTTCCTTTTCTGTTCCCGCCAAGGGGTATGTAGATATACTCCCTGAACCACCGGCCTAGCGTGGCGTGCCAGCGGCGGTAAAATTCGCTGACGCTTTTTGAGCTGTACGGCTCCAAAAAGTTCATGGGCAGGTGATAGCCCAGCATATGTCCCAGCCCCACCGCCATCATCGAGTAGCCGTAGAAGTCAAAATAGAGCCTTAAGGAGAAGGACAGAAGGGCAAGCCAGGCAAATGGCGTGGAGACACTCTCAAATCCGGCCATTACAGCCCTCGACCACACTCCCCCAAGCCTGTCGGCCAGCAGTACCTTCAGCCCCAGGCCGATTATGAATTGCTGAAGGCCCAGGTGGAAGGTATAAAGGGTTTTGTGGGGCCTCTCCGTTTGGCGCTTTAGCTCCACCGGGTCCGCGATGGGCCCTGACATGAGCTTCGGGAACATGGTTATCTGAGTCGTAAGCCCCTTAACATATCCCCTCACCGGTAGCCTGCCCTTTTTTATCTCCACAAGTATGGCGATGACGCCGAATACGTAAAAGCTCATACCCGGCGGCAACAGCTCCCCTCCCCGGTAGAGCTTAAAGAATATAAGCGCCCCCGCAGGCACGGACACCGCCAGCGCCAAAAGCCAGGAATTTTTACGCCCCTCAAGCGCCAGCCCCGCCAAAAGCGTCCACGCAAGGCACAAAATAAGGGCGGCAATGTCGATAAAACTCCAGCCGGTGGCAAAGCCGTAAAAAATAAAGCTCCCCGCCGGGAGAATGTACCCCCTGGCGCCCTTCGGCGCCAGATGATACACCGCCAGAAAAACCGGCAGGAAGTAAAATATGAAATCAAGACTGTTAAACTGCATCTTTCCTCGAAGTAAAAATAATTTGTACTGATAATAGCCTGCGATGTAGACTGTCGATCAGTTTTCATCGACAATATTATAACTGACCTGAACCGCCGGGTAGAGAGTTCGGAGATGCTCACAAATAATTTGCGCGTCACGGATCAACTGCTCACCGCTTGCTGAGGGGCGGTATTCAAACCAAATCATTTCCGCTAAAGATACGCATTCTCTCTTCATGTCGCGATTTAAATCCAGATCTGTGTTCCATAACTCGTCAATTTTAATATCTACAGAGACTGCATCCAAAACGATTCTAATGAACGGTTCAATTCTGTCCGATAGCTTTGCTGAAAAAGAAAGTACGATCTCTTTGACCTCTTTATGCGGTATGGCTTTTATATGCATGGAGATAGCGATGTCTACATATTGAATGATAAACTCCAGGTCAGAATCAGATAAGGCATTCAGCTCATCATCTGTCATGGGCCTGAACCAGGACTTCTGGACAGTAGCGAAATTGTCAGCGTTTTTTTGAAACATTTCCGCGAGTTTCTCAGTATCCCTGGCTGTTGACATAGCCTTTATGCTTTCGATCGCGCGGCGTAATTTCCCCATTTTGTATCGTCCTCCTCGCGCCTTACTGCGGGGGGAATTTGTAGTAGACGACGCCGTTTTGAAGCTCAACGCCCCTGAAGAAGGCAAGCTCGGAGACGGTCACCGGCTGATAGCCCTTGTTTATTATCCAGGGGATAATGGTGACGGAGGCGTCGTAGGTGGATTTGTAGAGGGAGTGCATCAAAATGATATCGCCGTCGAGGTTTTTGTCATTTTGTATGGAGGATATGACCTTGGATGCGTTTCGGTGCTCCCAGTCCCGGGTGTCGATGGTCCAGTAGATCATGGGGTGGCCAACGTTTGCCGCCACCGTCGCGTTGGAGTTGCCGCCGGGGCAACGGACCAGCGCCACGTCGTGGCCGGTGTAGCTACGAATGAGCTCCTCTGTCCGCTCTATCTGGCTTCTGACACCTTGAGCGGTCAGCTTCTTAAGGTTCGAGTGGTCCCAGGAGTGGTTGCCGATCTCGCAGCCCATGGCCTCCATTCTGGTGAGGAACTGGGGGTTTGACTTGACCATGGTGCCCACCTCGAAGAAGGTGGCCACGGTGTGGTACTTCTCAAGGAGGTCTAAGAGCATGGGGGTGTAGGTCTTGCTGGGGCCGTCGTCGTAGGTGATGGCCGTCATGGGCTTTGTGGGGTCTATGCCACGGGGCCTCACCGGCGGGCAGAGCTCCGGCCAGAGCTCAAGTCCCACGTCGTAGAGCTCCCTGGGCTCCCCCTCCATGGGCTCGGGGAAGGCGGGGCCCGTGAGGGTCGTGATACCCATAAGCTCCCCGCTGTCGCTGACCATCACAAGAGCCTGGTTCCAGGCGTCAGAACCGTATGCGTTGGCCACGGCCATATCCGAGACGATGTAAACTATATCGCCGGGCTCCACAGTGGGCGTCTGGGGCTCGGCCGGCGCGGCGGGCTCGGTCGGGGTGGCGGGGACTGCCGGCGCGGCGGGCTGAGTATCCGCCAGGTCTCCGGGCTCGGTGGCGTCAGGCTCGCCGGGCTGGGGCTCCTCTGCGGGGTACTTCTCCTGCCACGCCTTCTCCACCCACTCAGGGGCCTCAACCGTGCAGGCAAGGTAGGCTATGCCAAGCTCCTCGTCGCAACCGATAACGCCCTTGTAGCCAAGGTCGGCTCCACCCATTGAAGTCAGGGTGATATAGCTTGCGCCCTTGATGGCGCTTAAGGGCACCGCCACGGTGTCCCGGGCTATTATGAAGCCGTGGACCGTGGGCATGCTCTTTAGCATTATATCCCGGGGCAGTACGTTCACGGCGGCCCCGCCGTAGTCCTCAAGGGCCTTGGCGGCGGTGTAGCCGGTACCGGCGGATATATTGACGTACTGAGAAAGCTCCAGCTCATCTATCTTTTCACGGCTTACAATCCCCGCGTCAACAAGGCGGCTTAAAAAGGTATCCGAGCCGTCCTTGGGCCGGGTCTCAAGCATCCTTACGATTATCTCCGCCGTCTCGCCTCTTGTGATGGGCTCCACGCCGTCGCCAAGCTCACCGTAGGTAAGGCCCAGCTCGTCGGAGAAGGCGCAGGCCTCCTCCCAGTTGAAGTCCTGACCGTAGCCTAAGCCCCTCAACGCGAAGGTCACCAGCTCCCGGCCCGTAACGTCCCTCTGGGCGCCGAATACGTGGGCGCCGCTTCCGGTGGTGATGCCGTGCCGGAAGGAGAAGCCCACACTGCCCGAGGCCCAGTCCGGCACGTCGGTAAAGTCGTGGGGGTAGTCCCCGTTCACCCCGTCTCTGACGTATCCCATGGCTCTGGCCACAAAGGTCATGGCCTGTATGCGTGTAAGGGTCTTGTCAAGGGCGTAATCCGGCGTCCCGTCCTCCAAGGTGCCGACGCCGTACATTATGCCAAGCTTCTCCATTATGACCGCGGCCTCGGCCCGGGCGGTCTCCGGGTCCACGGGCACGGAGGGCGCGATAGCCTCAGGCTCCGTGGGGCGGTCCTCGACGCCCGGAAGCTTCAGGGTGTCCCGGTCGTTTGGCGCCGCCGGTAATGTTCCCGGGTCCTCCCCTCCGGCATCGCCCTCCGGGGGCGGCGTCCTGTCCGCCCCGGCGGAGGGCCAAAGCGCGGAAATAGTAAACGCCGACGTCAAAAGCACCGCCAGCACGATCACAATAACTGTTACTACGGCTTTTTTCATATCTTGACCCCATCTATCTTTCTTTCTGAGCCCGCCGCTGCGCGGCGGTACTGGTATCGTTTTTCCACATGTCGTATTTTAGCAAACAAGCGCGAAAGTTTCAATGACTATTTGATAACAAAGTGATTAATTTTTATAAACATCGGGGTAAAAATCTTTACAGCGCCCCCTGCCTGCCCTCAAATTTTTGTAAACCTTTTATTTACAGTGTAATTTTCCCTCGTAATATGTTATAATGTTTATAAATATTTTTTTATCGCCTTAAATTAAAGGAGGCGCGGGCATGGAGACTGTTGAAAAAAAGAATAAAATCGCACTGAAAAAGTGGCTTTTTGCCGCACCGCCGGTAATTTTAATAATTTTATTCCTCATTTTTTCCGGCATCCGGCCCTTCGCGAATTTTGTGACGAATTATTTTTCCCGACCCGTGAAAAATTTTCTTGGCACCGTCTTTTCCGTGTTGCCTTTTTCCGTCATGGAGCTTGAGTACATAGCCGCCGGGGTATTTGTCATATGGCACGTTATAAGGACTGTCGTCCTCACCGTAAAGGCCGATAAGCACCTCGCCGTGCTTCTTCGCGGGGCTCTTACGCTGCTGCTCACTCTTTTGTACATATTCTGCTTTTTCCTCTGGTGCTTCGCCATCGATTACCGCTCCGACTCCTTCACCGAAAAAAGCGGTATCGAGACCGCGCCCATACCGAAGGAGGACCTTCGGGCGGTGACGGAATATTTCCTCAAAAACGCCGCCCTGCACGCAGGCGATGTGAGCCGCGACGCGGAGGGCCACTGGGCCGAGGACATGGACGGGTACATAAGCTCTTCAAAAGGGCTATATACCGGATTAAATCAGGAATTTCCCTTCCTCTCCGCCTCGTCAAGAATACCGAAAAAGATGTATCTCTTCTCCCGTCTGTCCTCCCACATGGGCTTTACGGGTGTATATTTCCCCTTCTCAGGGGAGTCAAACATAAATATCGACGCCCCCGGGTGCCTTATCCCCTGCACCATCGCCCATGAGCTTGCCCATCAGCAGGGCATCTACTCCGAGACGGAGGCGAATTTCGTGGGCGTGGCGGCCTCCATAAGCTCCGGTGACCCGGTATATGTATATTCCGGCTACTTAAGCGGCGCGATCTATCTCTCAAACGCCCTCTATGAGACGGACCCGGACGCATGGCGGGAGCTCTCGGCGCTCATCACCGGGCCCATGCTTATAGACTGGCGTGACAACAACGCCTACTGGGCAAGCTTCGCGGGGCCTATTGAGGAGGTCAGCTCCAAGGTCTACGACGGGTATTTAAAGGCCCAGGGACAACCCCTGGGCATACGCTCCTACGACGCCTGCGTGGAGCTCCTTGTGACCTATTACCTCAAGGCGGCGACGGCATGAGCAGGGTCTATCTCTCCCACCGCGCCTGTCCGGAGCTTACGGAGTACCTTCGCCGCCGTGGGCACACACTGTGCCTCATCGAGGACGACGCCCGCTACGGCCCGGGGGTGGAGGCCCACGCGGACCTTCGCATGTGCAAAATGGGCTTTTCGGGCCCGGTATTGACAGCAAAGCCCCCATCTCTCCCCTCCTACCCACAAAACGCCGCCATGTGCGCCCTGATTTTGGATGGTTTTCTCATTCACCGTCTTGACATCACCGACGCCTCTATTTTAAAATATTGCCGTGAGTGCGGTTACCGGGAGATAAACGTCCGCCAGGGCTATACCCGGTGCTCCTGCGTACCGGTGGACGGCAGAAGCGTCATAACCTCGGACCCCGGCATATTCGCGGCTCTGTCGCGTGTATCGGAGCTTCAGGTACTCAAAATACGGGAGGGCTTCGTCACTCTCCCCGGCTTTGACACCGGCTTTATCGGCGGCGCGTCGGGGACGGGGGGCGGGGAGCTTCTGTTCAACGGCGACCTGAGCCGCCACCCGGACTTTGAGGCCATACGCGATTTTGTCGCCTCCCGGGGCGTTAAAATGAGATATTTCCCCGGCGCGGAGCTTTGCGATATAGGCTCTTTAATTGAAGAATAAGGAGATGTAAACATGAAATACGGCTTTGGCGTGGACCTGGGCGGCACTACCGTGAAGATGAGCCTCTTCTCCACCGACGGTACGCTTTTGGAAAAATGGTTCATCGACACCGACACCTCAAACGGCGGCCGGAACATACCCGGGGACATAGCCCGGTCCATATTGGCCGACATGAAAAAATACCCCTTCGCCCCCTCCGATTACATCGGCATCGGCATCGGCGTGCCCGGGCAGATACATAAGGACGGCTCCGCCAGCGCGGTAAACTTAAGCTGGGACCACATGCCCCTTCTTGACGAGCTTACGAAAATAACGGGCCTTCGCTCAACCGGCGGCAACGACGCCAATATGGCGGCGTTGGGCGAATACTGGATGGGCGGCGGCAAGGGCTACTCAAGCCTCATTCTCGTGACCCTGGGCACCGGCGTGGGCGGCGGCATAATAATCGACGGCAAGTGCCTGAACGGCGCCCACGGGGCCGGCGGGGAGCTGGGCCACATACCCATCGAGCCCGGGGAGAAGCGCCAGTGCGCCTGCGGCTCCCGTGGGTGCCTTGAGCAGTACGCCTCCGCCACGGGCAACGTGCGCATCGCCACCGAGCTGCTCGCCGCCACCGACGAGCCCTCCACTCTGCGGTCCGTCCCGAAGCTGGACGCCAAATCGTGCTGGGACGCGGCCATCGCGGGCGATCCCCTGGCCATGCGCATAGCCGACGTATTCTCCGACTACCTGGGCCGGGGTCTGGCGGCGGCGGCGAATATCGTGGACCCGGAGATCATCCTTCTCGGCGGCGGGGTCTCCCATGCCGGGGACGCGCTTTTGACGAGAGTGCGAAAAAGCTTTGAAAAATACGCCTTCCCCGCCTGCAAAAAAACGCCCATCGGCCTTGCGACGCTCTCAAACGACGCGGGCATATACGGGGCCTTCCGGGCACTGCTTGTGTGAGGTGGAGTATGACCTATAAAGAGATACGCGAAAGCTTCAAGCTCAGCGACGATAAGCGCGACGCGGGG
>CANQUO010000019.1 GCA_947627085.1 uncultured Oscillospiraceae bacterium | reverse complement strand
CCGCGGAACGCTGGGGCGAGGCGGAGGACCTGGCCGGCCCCGCGGTGTTCCTTGCCTCCCCGGCCTCCGATTTCGTTAACGGACATATCCTCTATGTTGACGGCGGAATACTGGCTTACATTGGCAAGCAGCCGGGCAATGAATAATCTATAACTTAAAATCGCCGCCCCGCCGGGGCGGCGATTTTTTTGCGGGGGAATAGTGAGGGGAGTCGTAGGCGGTGGGTCGTAGGGGCCGATGCCCACATTGGCCCGTGTTCCGATATTGCAACGCCCCGTTGAAACGCAACCTCATATTGTCCGTCGATTTTAGACGCCTGTTAAATCGGTGCGTCGGGCCGATGTGGGCATCGGCCCCTACTGCGGTGACAGCTCCCCATTAAAACGGGGAGCCGGGGGAATATGGAGGCGGCCCGGGGAGCTTTGCCCCTACCTCTGGGAGGGGGTAGGGGGTGGGTCGAGGAGGTTCGGCCCACCCTGTCCATCGCTACGCTCGGCCACCCCTCCCGGAGGGAGGGGCTTTTTTGCCTGCGGGCGAGACGGGAGCCCTGTCCATCGCTCCGCTCGGACACCCCTCCCAAAAGGGAGGGGCTTTTCGCCTGTGGGTGAATTTTCTCGATTTGGGGGTGGAAATTATTTGTTTGGTGTGATATTATAAATAATCGCTTATAAATCCTTATAAAGAGGGATGACGATATGGACGGGAAAAATGTGCTCGCGGAGAGCGGGTATTTTGAGAACAGGGAGCTTTCGTGGCTTAAGTTCAACGAGAGGGTGCTGGAGGAGGCGAGGGATTCGAGAAATCCCCTGGGGGAGAGGCTGAATTTTCTTTCCATCTTCCAGTCGAACCTTGACGAGTTTTACATGGTCCGTGTGGGCACGCTGGTGGACACCCTTAAAAACGGCGTGACGGACGATAAGCTTGGGCTCACCTCGGCACAGCAGATACGGGCGGTGCTGGACAGGACGGGGGAGCTTTTTGAGCGGCGGGACGCCATATTCAGGGACCTCTTTGTGAGCCTCCACGACTACGGCGTGGAGATGGTGCGGTTCGTGAGCCTCCAGGACAAGGCCCGGGCGTATCTGGAAAAATATTTCATGTCCGACGTCCTGCCGGTGCTGTCGCCCCAGATAATCGGACGCAAACAGCCCTTCCCGTTTTTGAAGAACAAGGCCACCTACGCCGTGGCGAAGCTCACCTCAAAAAGCGGCTCCGTCAGGCTGGGCATCGTGCCCTGCGGGGACGGGGGGCTGAGAAGGCTCGTGCCCCTTCCCGGGGAGGGACTGAGATTCGTCCTCATGGAGGACCTTATAAGGCACTTTTTGCCAAAGGTGTTCGAGCGGTACAGGGTCGAGGGCTCGGTGCTCATAAGGCTGGTGCGCAACGCGGACATCGACATGGAGGACGGCCCGGACGCCGAGGCCCAGAGCGCCGAGGACTACCGCAAGTCCATGGAGAAGCTGGTCAGGAGCCGCACACGCCGGGAGCCGGTGAGGCTGGACTACAACGGGCGGCTGGACGACGATGTGAGGCGGGCGCTGAGGCTCTATCTGGGACTTTCGAAAAAGCACATGTTCGCAAGCTCCATACCGCTGGATTTGAGCTTCATGGGATTTTTGCGGGACGTCCTTCGTGACAAGACGGAGCTTTTCTACCCCCGCCGGGTGCCCCAGGCCAGCGTAAATGTGGACGCCCACAAGCCAATCGTTCCACAGATACGTGACCACGACGTGCTTTTGAGCTACCCCTACGAGTCCATCCGGCCCTTCCAGCATCTTCTTAACGAGGCGGGGCAGGACCCGGAGGTGGTGTCAATAAAGATGACCCTCTACCGGGTGGCCCACAACAGCAAGATAGTGGAGGCATTGTGCGACGCCGCCGAGAACGGCAAGGAGGTCGTGGTGCTGGTGGAGCTGAGGGCCCGGTTCGACGAGGAGAACAACATCGGCTGGTCCCGCGTCTTGGAGCAGGCCGGGTGCCGGGTGATTTATGGACTTGACAGGATGAAGGTCCACTCAAAGCTCCTGCTCATAACCCGCCGGCACGAGGGGGAGATAGAGTACATAACCCAGGTTGGCACGGGTAACTATAACGAGGACACGGTGAGGCTCTACACAGACTACGCCCTCATGACGGCGGACAGGGAGATCGGCGCCGAGGCCTCCAGGGTGTTCAACTGCCTCTCAATGGGGGAGATAATCGAGGACACGAAGCACCTTTTGGTGGCCCCGGCGTGTCTGAGAAGCCGCATATTCGATATGATAGACGGCCAAATCGCCGAGGCCAAGGCGGGAAGGCCCGCGTACCTGGGCTTTAAGCTCAACGGCCTTACGGACAAGGGGCTCATTGAAAAATTAGTGGAGGCAAGCCAGGCCGGGGTGCCAACGGACCTTTTAGTCCGGGGCATATGCTGTCTTGTCTCCGGCATCCCCGGGGTGACGGACAACATACACGTCTACTCCATCGTGGGCAGATTTTTGGAGCACGCCAGGGTCTACATCGCGGGTGTTGGGGAGCAAAGGCGGGTGTACATATCCTCCGCCGACTTCATGACCCGCAACACCCAGCGCCGTGTGGAGGTGGCCGCGCCCATCTACGACCCGGCCATCCGTGCCCACATAGAGCGGATGTTTGAGCTCCAGCTACACGACAACGTAAAGCTCAGGTGCCAAGGCCCCGACGGGGTGTACACCTACGTACAGTCCGAGGGCGGCGAGGAGCTTTGCTCCCAGGAGAAATTCTACGAGGAGGCCTACAAGGGCGCGTGGAGGACGCACCCGGAGGAGGAAAAGTCCCCGGAGCCCGAAAAACCGGCGGAGCCGGAGGAAAGCGCCAAGTCCTCCGAGCCCAAAGCCGAGACCCCGGATAAAAAGCCGGAGCCCCCGGCACAAAAGCCCCAGGAGCCAAAATCTAAGGTCCCGGGCCGGGTCACCGTGGAGATAGGCGGCAAACCGGCCAATAAATCGGCGGTGGGAAGATTTATAGCGAAGCTCAGGAGAAGAAAATAAACATACTGCGGGCCCGTTTATATGCGGGTCCGCGTGTTTTTGCGCCCTTTCAACAGAGTGACGAACGCAACCGGTAACGCAAAGTGTAAAATTTGTATATTTTACTTGCAATTTCCGTATAAAAATGTATAATGGTACATTAGGACGGTCTGTAAGGCCGAAAAAAGGGAGGATGAACAATATGAGAAGATCAAGCCTTGGCGCGCTGACGGCGATCATTCTTGTCCTGGCGCTCTGCCTGGGACTGGCGGCATGCGGCGAGAAGGCACCGGACGCCTCCGACGGGACGGAGCCCTCCGACGGGCCCTCCGAACCCCCGGCGGACGTGGGCAACTGCTCCGTGGCGCTGTACCCGGTGAACGTGGAGATGAAGGCCGGCGAGAGCGTTGAGATAAGCGCCACCGTACAGCAAAACTTCGCGGCGGTCAGCGATCTTGCCTCGGCGGGACTGCAGCTTGTCTGGGGCCCCGATGGCACCGGCGACCACGCGGGAGCCAACACGGACGTGGAGATATCCGGCGAAGGCGATAAGGCCACAGTGACGCCGGCCTCCAGCGGCACATATTACATAGCGGCCGAGCTCCAGGATATGAACGGAAATACGGTTGCCACTCAGTACGCTACCCTCACCGTCTCCGAGGCCGACGAGGTGCCCCCCGACCCCGTGACCGCCGGCATCTATGTGCCCTTCGTCACGGCCAAGGAGGACTTTATCCGCGGCACCGACGTGTCGTCCCTTCTGGTGGTGCTCAACTCCGGCGCCAGATTTAAGGACTGGGACGGCAAGAGCCTTGGCGATACAGTGGAGGAGAACGGCTCCAACTTCATGAAGCTCATCCATGAGGCGGGGGTCAACTGGATACGCATCCGGGTGTGGAACGACCCCTACGACGCCGAGGGCCACGGCTACGGCGGCGGCAACAATGACGTGGAGACCGCCAAAATAATCGGCCGCTGGGCCACCGACGCCGGTATGCGGGTGCTCATCGACTTCCACTACTCCGACTTCTGGGCGGACCCGGCAAAGCAGATGGTCCCCAAGGCCTGGAAGGACATGGACGTGGACACCAAGGCCAAGGCGCTGGGGGATTTTACCACCGAGAGCCTGAACGCCCTCATTGACGCGGGCGTGGACGTGGGCATGGTCCAGGTGGGCAACGAGACCACCACCGGCATTTCCGGCGAGACCGACTGGGCCAACATGGGCAAGCTCTTCGCCGCCGGCTGTGACGCGGTCCACGCGGTGGGGCAGGCAAAGAATAAGGATATCTTAGCGGCGGTGCACTTCACGAACCCGGAGAAGGGCAACTACCACTCCTTTGCCGACAACCTTGAAAAGTACGGCGTAAATTACGATGTGTTCGCCAGCTCCTACTACCCCGAGTGGCACGGGACGCTGGATAACCTCTATAAACAGCTCAAGAACATAGCCGACAAGTACGGCAAGAAGGTCATGGTGGCCGAAACCAGCTGTCCCTACACTTACGAGGACGGCGACGGCAACGGCGCCCAGGCCGACCCCAACGGCTACGCGGTCAGCGTACAGGGTCAGGCCACGGAGTTCGCCTCCGTCGCCAAGACCGTCCGCTCCATCGGCGAGGCGGGACTTGGCATATTCTACTGGGAGAACGCCTGGATCCCGGCGGTGAACATCTCGGGCCTTTCCGGCGCGGAGCTGGAGGACGCCAAGGCGGAGAACGCCAGACTCTGGGAGGAGTACGGCTCCGGCTGGGCCTCTCACTGGGCCGGGGAGTACGACCCAAACGACGCCGGTAAATGGTACGGCGGCCCCGCCATGGACAACAAGGCCATGTTCGACTTCGACGGCGTGCCTCTTGAGAGCCTTAACGTGTTCAAATACATGCAGACCGGCACCACGGGGTATGTGAATGACATCGTGGACGTGCCGAGCCTGAGCTATGATGCATTCCTGGGCGAGGAGCTTAAGCTTCCCGAGAAGGCCACGGTGTCCTACGCCGACACCACAACGGCGGAGCTCCCCATCACCTGGGACGAGGCGAGCGTCAAGGCGGTAGATATAAACAATTTGGGCGGCAAGTACACCGTCACCGGCAAGGTCTCCGACGGCACGTACGAGGCCAGCGTCACCTGCGCCGTCAGCGTGGTGAAGGAGAACCTCATTGTCAACGGCGACTTTGAGCAGGGCGACGTGGGCTACACCGTCAGCGACGGCTGGGGCGGCAAGAAGGTCACCGACAAGGAGTCCACCAACGCCACCTCCGGCGTGTGGGTCCTGCATTTCTGGGCCGAGAAGGCCTTTGAGGGCACGGCCACCCAGACCGTGAAGCTTGAGCCCGGCACCTACCTCTTCACCCTCAACGGCCAGGGCGGCTCCATGGGCAACAGCGCCGTCAGCGCCTTTGTCGAGGGCGCGGAGATAAGCCAGAGCGAGCCCATGGCCTTCACCGATTGGGGCAACATAGTCACCGCCTCCATCACCTTCACCGTAGACGTGGAGACCGACGTCACCCTGGGCGTCAAGGTCACCGCCGACACCGGAGCCTGGGGCGCGTTCGACGACTGGATACTGTATAAAAACTGAATAAACTTAAAAATCCCCGCCGACCGGCGGGGATTTTTTGAGTGAAGAGTGAATAGTTGAGGTTCCACATTCAGGGAATCAAGCCCCTCCTCTTTGAGAAGTGGGGGAGGGGTATAAATCATCCTAAAATCTTGACAATTTTCCCCTTCTACAGTATAATTTTATCGTGAAAGTCCGACGCTTGTTAAAGCGGTACGCTGACGGTGCCTGAATCCCGCGAAGGCGGGAGGGAGGCGAATGTTTTTGCCTTTGCGGGAAATAAACCCGTGGAGGTGATATACATAGTCACTTTGTCTGACGTCTCTGATGTTTGCAGTATTTTGAGCCTCGTGTTCGCAATATACGTGTACATCATGTCGATAAGGAAAAAGTGAGCCGTCTGTCGCAATCAGACGGCTCACTGTGGGTTTGGGGCTACCACCCCGGCCTGCTAAAGTGAACTGATGTTTTGTGGCACCCGGCGTTTTGCGGGCTTTCACTGTGTCTATTATAAGCTACCAATCCGGAAATGTCAATATATTTCCCGCCGACTTTGTGGTTGGCGGTGATTTTTAGGGAGACGGGCGGGTTTAGAACCCGCCCCTATTTCAATACGCGCCGTAAGGCGCAACCTTTGGTTACTTTTTAAAGAAGATCAGTATGATTTGCCGATAAACGCAAATTTAAGCCTATACGCTTGTAATATATAAAACATATTCACTGACACAAGAGAAACCAAGCTCAAGGGCGGCAGACTGACTTTCCTCGTCGTCGTTGAAAAATATCAACTTTTTATACCCTGCCGCTTGTAAATCTCTCAATATAACTGTTACTAAAGACTTATAAGCAGATTTATCAAATGTATTATCCCCATAGCCTAAGCTGACAATATCACCGTTTTTTACGCAGATGTATCCTACGGCAATGTTTTCCCGATACAGCAGATATATCAGCCACTCGTCCAGCGCCTGAAAAATACGTTCTGAATTCCAATATGTTTCGGGGTCGGTTTGATGTATTTTACGAAATTCTGAGAAATTGCTTTCGGTGACCCTTACGATTCCTTCCGTTTCGGTGTGTATGTCAGCGCCGTCAAAAATATAAATATCGTGATAGCATTCCTGAATCAATCTGCAATTTCTTTTTTGCAGGGCGGAGATCGCGTCGGTGTTTCGTTTTGGA
The DNA here is from genome assembly GCA_947627085.1 of uncultured Oscillospiraceae bacterium. Lineage (GTDB taxonomy): Bacteria > Bacillota > Clostridia > Oscillospirales > Oscillospiraceae > RUG626. The sequence continues at coordinate 10,292 of CANQUO010000019.1, read as the reverse complement.
AAGCCTAAGTACAGGTCATATCCCGGAAAACGCCCGTGGGCATATTCCAAAAATTCCGTTAAAGCCCGCTCTGTGTGGCTGTTGATAAGAAATCCGTTTGTTTGGAGATACCGATCCTCCGCAATATAGAAAAACTGAATCCACCCTTCCGTCACGCCGTCTACAACAAAAAGAAGGATATCCCGATCTTCACTCTCATAACTCTTCCAGACACGTTCCGCAAATTCCTCTTTTGTGGAAACACCGTCTGACCATAGAGGATAGCCGGATTTCGTTTGGTCCATCGCGAGGGAGTACGCGAATTCCATGTGCCGCTCAATATCTTTTTTGGTGGCCTTTACCAACATTCTCTTGTGCCTCCATAAATTATGACTTTACCGAACAGACAACCACTTGACATTTACTATTCACCCAAGTACGAAGAAATCTGCTACTCGGTAAAAAAAGTTTTCCAAACCGTTACTTTTCCGATTTTAGCTCTTTTCGTTTCAACACGCAAGTACTTTTTTGAGGAGGGGGGAGGGGTATAAATCATCCTAAAATCTTGACAATTTTCCCCTTTTACGGTATAATTTTATCGTGAAAGTCCGACGCTTGTTAAAGCGGTACGCTGACGGTGCCTGAATCCCGCGAAGGCGGGAGGGAGGCGAATGTTTTTGCCTTTGCGGGAAATAAACCCGTGGAGGTGATATACATAGTCACTTTGTCTGACGTCTCTGATGTTTGCAGTATTTTGAGCCTCGTGTTCGCAATATACGTGTACATCATGTCGATAAGGAAAAAGTGAGCCGTCTGTCGCAAGCAGACGGCTCACTGTGGGTTTGGGGTTGCAGCCCCGGCCTGCTAAAGTGAACCAATGTTTTGTGGCACCCGGCGTTTTGCGGGCTTTCACTGTGTCTATTATAAGCTACAAATCCGGAAATGTCAATATATTTCCCGCCGACTTTATGGTTGGCGGGGATTTTTAGGGAGACGGGCGGGACACGGGCTTACGGGTCAACTGGCGACAACAGCCTGCACCAGCGCGGAGCAATATAGAGGGTGAGACGTACGACGATAGAGCTGTAAGCGGCCAAGCGGGTCAGAGGCAGGGACGATTTGACAACGGATCGCGCGGATATGGTTCCTCCCGCGTGTACCGTCAACCACCCAAAAAGCATTTCTCTCCTTTGCTACTTTCCTCTCCTTGTGCAACAAAGAGAGGAAAGCAGACACTCGTCCGATCGGACGGCTACCGATAAAGAGCCGCGCGGCTCAGGAGCGCCCAATCACGCGAATATCGCGCCCTTCAAAATATTCCTGGTCATGGAGCTGAGCACGTCTACGCTGAGGCCCTGGTCGCGGGTTATCCACATGTAAAGTAGCTCGTAGGTAACCCCGGCGAGGCTCGCTTTTATGTAGGGGAGCTGCCAGCTTTCACAGGTGAAGAGATCGTCCAAAAGCTCCGCGTCCTCGATGAAAAAGGCCCGGTTGCAGTCCTGAAAGAGGCGGCCCAGGTCCTGGCGGAAGAGGAGGGACAGGAAGTCGCGGCTGTCGCCCAAGAAGAGGAAGTAGTCTATCATCAGATTTTCCGGCACGGGCCGGGCGGCGGTGAGCTTGTCCAGATACCGCTGAAACAGTCCGTGGAGGAGGTAGATAAGGATATCCTCCTTTTTCTGGAAATTGGTGTAAAAGGTCTGGCGGGAGAGGCCCGCCCGGGCGGTTATGTCGGAGATGGATATGTCCTCAAAGGGCTTATACATCATCAGCTTCAGAAGCGTCTGGCTCAGGGCGTTTTTGGAGCGGATGGACATGGGGTTTTCGTGCTTTTGTGTGAGCATCTTCCGCGCCTCCTGGAGAATTATAGTGGAAAAACGGCAAATATCTTTTACAATTGTAACAGCTTTTACAGTCGGAGTCAACAACTATTTCCTAAAGAGCATTTTAACACCGACTATGACGCAAAAAATGCCGAAAAGGCGGCGGAGGAGGGAGGAGGCGAGATTTGTTGCGGCGACGGCGGCCAGGGCCGACAGGGCCATACCCGGGAGGGCGGCCCAGAGGATGGCCTTTTTCTCCACAAGGCCGTTTTTGAAGTGGAAGAGGAGGGCGGCGGAGGAGGTGGGGAGGAAGTAGAGGAGGTTTATCCCCTGGGCCGCGGCCTGCTCGATACCGGCAAGCTCCGTCATGTAGATGAGCAGGAGCGACCCGCCGCCGATGCCAAAGCCCGACAGCACTCCGCAGACAAGGCCCGCCAGAACGGCCAAAAGACTCATCTCAGGACGCTCCTGACCCCGCCGAAGATGATGAGGAGGGCGAAGACCCGCACGAGGAGCTTCGGCGGGACGCGCTTCAGGCCCGGGCCGGAGATGACGCCGCCCACGAGGCCCCCGAGAAGGTAGGGCGCGGCGGCGGAGAGGCTGATGCCGGAGCGGAGCCAGTAGGCCGTGGCGGACACGGCGCACATGGGGAGCATTACGGCCACGCTGGTGGCGAATGCGTGCCGGTCGTCGAGCTTCAGCCAGCCGCGCAGAAGGGGCAGGAGGACCATGCCGCCGCCTCCGCCGAAAAAGCCGTTGACAAGGCCCGAGGCCGCCCCGGTGAGGGCCAGCTTCAGCTTTGCTTTTTTGTCTATTTCCATAATTTTATATATCCTTTTGTGTTCATCTGATTGAGCATCATCAAAATAAAGGGGAAGAGCACCATGCCCGCCACCCCGGTCAGGCGAAAGCCGGCGTACATGGCCAGGAGCGCCGCCGCCGGGGACACGCCGAACTGGTCGCCGATGAGCTTGGGCTCCAGGCAGGAGCGGGAGAGGGTGGCCACGAGCCAGGTGAGGGCCAGTGTCAAGGCCCTGCCCGGGGAGCCGGAGAGGAGCGCCGCCCCGGCCCATGGCAGGAGCACCACCCCGGAGCCGAACACGGGCAGGGCGTCGATGAGGGCGGTTATAAGGGCGATGACCACGGCGTACTCGACCTTCAGGAGCATGAATGAGGCGGTGAGTATGGCGAAGGTTATGGCCATAAGCGTAAGCTCCGCCCGGAGCCACCGGCCCAGGCCGTCCAAAAGGTCCCGTTTTACATTCCCGGCGGTGACCCGGGCGCTCTGGGGTATCTGGCGGCGGAGGAATTTCATTATGCCCTCGAACCCGGCGCTTATGAAAAAGGAGCCGATGGCGAAGGTGGCGAGAAACAGGAGCGTCGCCGGGGCCGCGGCCGCCGTGCGGCTGAGCCAGCTCAAAGCCTTTTGCGAAAGTGCCGCCGGGAGCTGGGCGGCCCGGTCGCCGATGGCCAAAAGAGCGTCGTTCATGTAGCTCCTCACCCCCTGGGGAGCGTTCTCCATTGCCCGGCGGAGGGAGGCCTCCAGCTTTGAGAGTATATCCGGGAGCCCGGAGGCCAGCCGGGGAAGCTCCATGATGAGCCCCACGCCCTCGTCGATGAGCCGCACCACCACCAGCATGAAAAAGCCCAGGAGCGACGAGAGCACCACCAGCACGCAGAGCGCCGAGGCCACCCCCCGGCGCAGGTGGAGCTTGTCTGTCAGGACCCGGACCACCGGCTCGCACAGCGCCGCCGTCAGAAAGGCCAGGATGAAGGGGGCAAGGCAGGGGAGCAGGAAGCGGAAGAAGAGATACACGCCCACGAGGCCCCCCAGCGCCCAGAGAGCGTATTTTAATATCCCGCGCCCTCCCGTATCCACCGCGCGCACCTCCAAAGTGGTCAGAATTAACATGGAAACGGTCCAGGACCGCCGAAAATTCTCTTTTGTAAAATAAACTGATTCTTGCGCTTGCCGCTTTACTGTGATATTATATGTTTTACGTGAAGTTGAAAGAGGCTTTCAACAGATATTTTTAGCGTTATTTCCGAAAATATATTCACGCCGGAGGGAGTGACAGACGTGGTAAATATCGCCATACTGGGATTTGGCACCGTGGGCTCCGGCGTGGCCGAGGTCATGAGCGAGAACGCCCAGAGCATCGCCCACAACGCCGCCGAGGAGATCGGCCTTAAATACATCGTGGACATACGGGACTTCCCCGAAAGTCCCTTCGCGGATAAGCTGGTGAAGGACTTCTCAACGATCGAGAACGACCCGGACGTCCGCGTGGTGGTGGAGACCATCGGGGGCGTGGGCGCGGCCTATGAGTTTACAAAGCGGGCCCTTCTGGCCGGGAAGAGCGTGGTCACATCGAATAAGGAGCTTGTGTCCACCCACGGCCACGAGCTTTTGGAGATAGCAAAGCGCAAGAACGTAAACTATCTCTTCGAGGCCAGCGTAGGCGGGGGTATACCCATCATCCGGCCCATAACCCAGTGCCTCACCGCAAACGAGATAGACGAGATATACGGCATCCTCAACGGGACCACAAATTATATCCTCACAAGGATGATAACCGACGGCGCGCCCTTCGGGGAGATACTGAAGGACGCCCAACGCCTGGGCTACGCCGAGGCGGACCCCACCGCCGATGTTGAAGGATATGACGCGGCGCGGAAAATATGTATCCTCGCCGACCTGTGCTTTGGCAAGAGCGTGGACCCGGGAAAGATATCCGTGGAGGGCATCTCCGGCGTGACGCTGGAGGACGTGGAGTACGCCAGAAGGCTGGGGTACAAGCTCAAGCTCCTGGGCCGGGCCTACAAGCTCCCGGACGGGCACATCACGGCCTACGTGGCGCCGCACCTCATATCAAAGACCAGCCTTCTTTCAAACGTGGACGGGGTGATGAACGGCATCGTGGTCCACGGCAACGCCCTGGGCGAGTGCATGTTCTACGGCGCGGGGGCGGGCAAGCGGCCCACCGCCAGCGCGGTGGTGGCGGACGTGATAGACGCCGTCAAGCACATGAAGGCCAGAAAATACTTAGGCTGGGAGGAATCGGAGCCCGGGTATGTGGTGGACGCGGAGGACGTGGCCATGCCCTGGTATCTGCGCACGGGCTCGGGGCTTGAGGCCATCGGCCGGGCCTTCGGCGACGTGCGGCTCATAAGCTACCCCGGGGAGTACCCGGGCGCGGGCCCGGAGGAGTACGCCTTCGCCACGCCCAAGATGACGGGCCGTGAGCTTGCGAAAAGGACGGCGGGGATGGACATAAGGTCCCGGTTCCGCATACTGTGAGGGATGAATAGAATAGGAAGGACCTGTCGAAAAAGGCCTGGCGGCCTTTTTCCGACAAGGGGGCGATAGGAAAAATTTCCGGAATTAGAATTCCTGAAATTTTTCCTGCCGTTTTGCTCCGCGTGCCGCCTCGTCGTCGCTGATGCCGCTTTACCTCGCCCTTCCTGTGGTCGGGCTCAGGCGCTGGCATCGCTCCTCCTCTCCCCAGCGGGCAACAGCCCGCCGGGGGTCCAATGGCACACTGCGCAAAACAAGAGGGATTTTTTCTGACGCACATGTCGTCAGAAAAAATATTTGATTGATTTTCATTGTAAGGAGGCCTTTTATGGCACTCATTGTTCAAAAATTCGGCGGGAGCTCCGTGGCGGACGTGGAGAAGGTCCGGAGGGTCGCCGGGATAATCGAAGAGACATACAGAGCCGGGAACGACGTGATCGTCGTCCTCTCGGCCCAGGGCAAGACCACCGACGGGCTCATCGCGAAGGCACTCGAATATAATCCCAGGCCCTCCAAGCGGGAGATGGATATGCTCCTCTCCACCGGCGAACAGCAGTCCGTGGCCCTATGCGCCATGATGCTGAACGGCATGGGAGTCCCCGCCGTCAGCCTCACCGGCTGGCAGGTGGATTTCAAGACCAACACCAACTATTCAAACGCGGCCATAAAGTCCGTGGGCTCCGAGAGGATAAGAAAGGAGCTGGACGGCCGCAGGGTGGTACTTATAACCGGCTTTCAGGGGATAAACAAGTACGACGACATAACGACCCTGGGCCGGGGCGGCTCCGACACCTCGGCGGTGGCCATAGCGGCGGCCATGCACGCTGATCTCTGCCAGATATACACGGACGTGGACGGAGTGTACACCGCCGACCCCAACAAGGTCAGGGGCGCCAAGAAGCTCGACGAGATAACCTTCGACGAGATGCTGGAGCTGGCCAGCATGGGCGCCAAGGTCCTCCACAACAGGTCCGTGGAGATGGCCAAGCGATACAATGTGGACCTTGAGGTCCTCTCCAGCTACGAGAGGAAACCCGGTACTAAAGTCAGGGAGGTAAAGAAATTGGAGCAGGTAGAAGTGAGCGGTGTGGCGAAGGACGTAAACGTGGCGCGTTTCACCCTGGTGGGCATAAAGGACGAGCCGGGCATCGCCTTCAGAATCTTCCGTATATTGGCAAATGAGAAGATAAACGTGGATATCATCATCCAGTCCCTGGGCCGGGACGGCAATCAGGACGTGACCTTCACCGTCACACGCGCCGACGCCGAGGCCGCGAAGGAGGCCCTGGAGCAAAGCGCCGATTCTCTGGGCTACAAGAAGCTGGACCTGGACACCCACGTGGCGAAGATAAGCATCGTGGGGGCGGGTATGCTCATGACAAGCGGCGTGGCCGTTAAGATGTTCGACGCCCTGGCCAAGAAGAAGATAAACATCAAGATGATCTCCACCAGCGAGATAAAGGTCTCCGTCCTGGTCGACGAGGACGACGCCGACAAGGCCGTCCAGGCCGTGCATGACAAATTTTTCGGGGACTGAAAAATTTAAAATCGAGGGCTCCCGTGACGAAAAAAGTCACGGGAGTTTTTTGTAAGGAAAATTAAAAAAGGTGTTGACAACTGGTGACTATTGTGGCAGTCTAAAGGTGTGATAACTATTGCAATAGTTATATCATCGCCAAGCCGGACCGGGTGGCATAATGGGGACGGCGTGGCGGAAAGGGAGGCAGGATAATGGAAAGACTGTTTGAATCCGAGCTTCGGGTGATGGAGCCGCTGTGGGAGGAGGGGGAGCTGTCCGCGGGAGCGCTGGCGAAGAAGCTGAACGCCTCCTGGGGCTGGAACAGGAACACCACATACACGGTCATCAAGAAGTTAGTGGACAAGGGAGTAATTGAGCGGACGGACCCCGGGTTCATGTGCAGGCCCCGGGTGAGCCGGGAGGACGTCCAGCGGCGGGAGACCGAGGGGCTCATAAGCCGGTTTTTCGGAGGGTCCAAGACCGCCTTCATGTCGGCCTTCCTCTCCGAGGAGCTGACGGCGGATGAGGCGGAGGCCCTCCGGGAGCTCGTGGAAAAGCTCAGGTGACGGTATGGGACAGCTAATTGAAAACACCCTGCTAGGCGGCGTGCTCATACTGGCGGTGGCCGCCGCGCGGAGGGTACTGCGGGGGAAGATAAGACCCAATGTGGTGCTGCTTTTGTGGGCGTTGTGTATCCTCAGGCTCCTGACCCCGGTGGGCCTTCACAGCCCCGTGTCGATTTACTCCCTGATGGGCGAGAGACCGGCGGCGTGGGAGAGTATTGAGCGGGAGGAGCCGGAGCCGGCTCAGCCGCCGATTCCTACGGGGACACATACAGTCGGACAGAACGCGGGACAGGCTGAGGGACAAAGCAAAGTCGACATAATCTCAGACGCAACAGTGACGCCGCGACCGGATGAAATCCCGGAAAAGCACGGTGAATTGACGGCCGGCAAGGCGCTAAATATAGTTTACATAATCATATCGGCCTCCGTCACGGCGTGGTTTATCTCGGCGTGGCTTCGGACAAGGCGTGAGATTCGCGCCCTTCCGAGGATATCCGGGGAATACGCCTCGACGTATCTGCCAAAGCGCGCCGGCCTCCGGGTGGGCCGTATGACCGGAGCGCCGCTGACCTTCGGCGTTCTGAGGCCGGAGGTGGTGGTGACGCCGGGGCTCCGGGACGGGGAGTATCACTACGTGCTGAGGCACGAGGCCGTCCACGCCCGGCGCGGGGACAATATGTGGCATTACATGTCCGCCCTGTGCCTGTGCGTCCACTGGTTCAACCCGGCGGTGTGGCTCATGGCGGCGCTTATCCGGCGGGACGTGGAGCTCTCCTGCGACCGGGCGGTGGTGGCGAAGGCTCCGGAGGACATCCGCGCCGATTACGCGAGCGCCATAATAAGTATGTCGACGGCGCGCTCCGGCTTGGCCTTCGCCTCGGGATTTGCAAGGCGAAAAACCGAGGAAAGAATAATGAACATAATGAAATATAAGAAAACGACGATAGCCGGCATACTTGCAGCGGCAATACTCGCGGGCGCGGCGGCCGCTATGGCGCTGACTCCGGCGAAGGCGGCGGAGGACGGGCCGATTGACGGCACGGTCCCGACTGAGGCGACGGCCCCCACCGAGGACCGCCAAAATGCGCCCGAGGACACCCGGCCACAGACCGCTGTGGGCCCGGAGGAGGAGTTTTACCCCTCGGTGACCCGCGGCTGGGGCGAGGAGGAGCCGTACATCTACACCGTCCGGTTCCCGGAGCCCATCGTTGTGGAGGACCCGGACACCGGCGCGAAGCTGGAGGTCCTGTCCCTCAGCGTGACTGAGGACGAGTTTATGTGGGGCTTTCGTATGCCGGAGGTGAGCGAGGAGCAATCCTTGCGCCTTAAAAATCTGATGTCGGAGGAGATAGAGAAGGAGGCGAGCCTCGACCTTGCGGACGGCGTCAGGATTGAAGGCCTTTACGAGACGTACAAGGCCAATGAGCTGAACGGCGTTGAGTATTGGGCCGGGAAGTGGAACGCCGTGAACAACCTTTACGCCTACCTGAACGGCGGGGAGCAGCTTCCGGAGACCGTGGACATGGGCAAGGCCCGGAGCGTCACGGTACAGGGCGTCGCCTATCCGCTCAAGGCCGGGCCCGTCAGCCGGGGAGCCAAGCTATGGTATGAGTCCGACGTGGATAACCTTTGGAACACCAAAATGGTGGTGGAGCTGGCCGACGGGACGATGACCGGATTTTACGTAAATTATAATGACCTCACGGTCACGCGGTATCCGCTCCCCGACAGGGCCGCCCTTGATGGTTTCGGATTTGATCCGGACACATGGCGCGACGGCCACAGCCCCATGCCGGCCGGAACGCTCTATTATGCCGGCGTCTACCTCGTGGACGCGTTTACCGTCGAGCTTTCCCACAGCAGCCCCATGACATACTGCGTTTTCAACTACGACCTGGTCACCGGAGAGCTCACGGTAACGATGCTTGAAGGAAACTCTCCGGTCGCGTGGTAAAAATCAAAAAATTTCCGGGACGAGGTTGATGATGTCCCGGAAATTTTTTATGCAATTATTGGCGCAACAGAAAATCGCTTTTTCAAATCATCTGCCGTAGGCGCGATAGGTGTTGGAGGGGACGGCGATGCAGGTGTTGATCTTCTCCTGAATGAGAATGGGCGGGAAAAAGGGGATGAATATAGCGAAAAGCAGGTTCAGCCCCTTGAAATCGCACCAGACGCGCTTCATGGAGGCGTAGGTCCCCACCAAAAGGGAGGTCTTGTACACCCAGTAGATGTAGTAGAAGGGTACGAACATGCACGCAAGAAGCTGAGAGGTGGGGTCCCGGCGGGGGACGTCGGGAATCCTGTTGAGGAAGGCGGTCATGCGGTGTATCCACACAAGCCGCCATATGCCCAGGGTGAATATGAGAAGAAGGGCGTGGTTTGTAAGGGGCATGTATATCTCCTCTTTTGAGGGTATTCTGCCGTAGGACATGGACGCCACCCTTTCGTTTGAAATAATAAGGTAATTTTAACATAAAAGTCCCACTTAGGCAAGAAAATTTGAAAAAATGATGAAAAAAGGCCCCCGGAATGAGAGATGTCTCAAACCGGGGGTCAACGCGTTTTTTGATGCCCCTTGAGGGCGGCTTACTCAAGCTCAAAGGCTCCGGTGTAGAGCTGGTAGTAGGTGCCCTTCTGGGCGATGAGCTGTTCGTGGGTGCCGCGCTCGATGATGTGGCCGTGGTCCAGGACCATGATGGCGTCGGAGTTCATGACCGTTGAGAGCCGGTGGGCTATGACGAACACGGTGCGGCCCTCCATGAGCCGGTCCATGCCCCGCTGGACCAGGGCCTCGGTGCGGGTGTCGATGGAGCTGGTGGCCTCGTCCAGGATCATAACCGGCGGGTCGGCCACGGCGGCCCGGGCGATGCTTATAAGCTGGCGCTGGCCCTGGCTTAACCGCGCGCCGTTATTTGTGAGCATGGTGTCGTAGCCCTCGGGAAGGCGGGTTATGAAGTCGTGGGCGTTGGCAAGCTTCGCGGCCTCGATGCACTCCTCGTCAGTGGCGTCCAGCTTTCCGTAGCGGATATTCTCCATCACCGTGCCGGTAAAGAGGTTCACGTCCTGCAATACCATGCCCAGGGAGCGGCGGAGGTCGGCCTTTTTGA
>CANQUO010000018.1 GCA_947627085.1 uncultured Oscillospiraceae bacterium | reverse complement strand
CGGTCGGCGTCGGGGTCGGAGCCCAGGATAAAGTCCGCGCCCACCTTGTCGGCAAGCTCGATGCACAGATAGAAGCCCTCGGGATTTTCGGGGTTGGGGGACTTGACTGTGGGGAAATCCCCGTCCTTTATCATCTGCTGGGGCTCGCAGTAGACCTTCTTGAGGCCCATGCGGCGGAGCGCCTCGGGGATGAGCTTCATGCCGGTGCCGTGGAAGGGGGTGTAGACCATCTTGAAGCTGTCGGCGACGCTGGCGATGAGCTCCGGGTCGTTCTGCTGGGCCATGACGTTTGAAAGGAACTTCTCGTCGGTCTCGTGGCCCATGAGGACTATCTTGCCCTCCTTTATGGCATCGTCATAGTCCATGGTCTTGACGCAGTCGAACACGTCGAGCTTCGCCATTTTGGCGGCCACCTCGTCGGCGTGCTTGGGGGGCAGCTGGGCGCCGTCCTCCCAGTAGACCTTGTAGCCGTTATACTCCTTGGGGTTGTGGGAGGCGGTGATGTTTATACCGGCGATGCACTTATACTCCCGGATGGCGAAGCTCAGCTCCGGGGTGGGGCGCATGTCGTCAAAGAGCCTGACGAAAATGCCGTTGGCGGCCATGACCTTCGCGGCCTCGCGGGCGAAGGTCTCGGAATTGTTGCGGCAGTCGTAGCACACGGCCACGCCGCGCTTCACGGCCTCGGGGCCCTCGGCAAGTATGACCTCGGCGAAAGCCTGGGTGGTGTGGCGGATGACGTGGACGTTCATGCGGTTGAGGCCCACGGCCATGGTCCCGCGAAGGCCCGCGGTGCCGAACTCCAGCTGGGCGATGAAGCGGGATTCGATCTCGCCCTCGTCATTGGCAATGGACTCAAGCTCCGCGCGCTCCTCGGCGGTGAGGGCGGGGGAATTGAGCCATTTTTCATAAGCTTCACGGTAACTCATTTTTACTCCTCCTCATTGTTGTTTTTGATTTCATCGCTACTTACGTAACTGATAATATTTTTCGCGTCCTCGAGCATACTCTCAGGGACGAAAATATCCATACCCGTGCCGGACATGCCCAGCACCACCTTGCCCAGCGTGCCCTCCATTGGGTAGCGGGCGACGGTGGGGATGCCGAAAGAGCGGAGCATGTTGCGCTCCAGCATGAGCTCCGGCTCGGAGCCGAAGATGTGCTCCAAAAAGGCGGGCTTTTCCGGCTCGCCAAAGCCGTTATACGGCCAGTCGCCCACCACGCCGGACTGAAATTTGAAGCTCCAATCGCCGCTCATTTGTGGTATCTCCCTCCGTTCAGAATGGAAAAGGCCCGGTAAAGCTGCTCCAGCACCATGACCCGGGCCAGATGGTGGGGAAAGGTCATGGGCGACATGGAAAGCCTGAGCCGGGACAGGGCCTTCACGCTGTCCGAAAGGCCGTCGGAGCCGCCTATCACAAAGCACAGCTTCTGATATGAGCCGGTGAGCTCCCCGATGGTCCCGGCAAGCTCGGGGCTCGACAGCTCCCGGCCCTCCACGCAAAGGGTTATCACCGCCGCGCCCTTCGGCACGGCCCTTTTTATGGACTCGGCCTCCCGTGAAAGGGCGGCGCATGTTTCGGCCTTCGAGGGGCTGTCGCCCCTCCGCTCCTCGGGTATCTCCGTGACCGTCAGCCGGCAGTAGGCTCCCAGACGCTTTATGTACTCGTCGCAGGCGTCCTTGTAAAATTTTTCCTTGAGCCTGCCCACGCAGATAAGAGTGACGTCTACCATTTTATATACAATTTATATACAAGTCAGGGGGCACGGCATGCCCCCTCAGCCTGTCGAAAAAGGCCTGCGGCCTTTTCCGACAAATGGGAACGTGCGGGAAACTGCGCGTGAATTTTGCGAAATTCACGCGCAATTTCCCTGCTGTCGCCCTGCGCGCGCCCCGTAGGGGCACACTTGGGCGACAAAAGGGATTTTTCCCGACGTACATGCCGCCGGGAAAAATATTGAACTTGAGTTTTTTGACAATCTGGGGGGCACGGCATGCCCCCTATCAAGGCGGCTAAAGCCGCCTCAGCCTATTTTGACGGCCTCCGGCCGCTCCTCGGGGTCGGGGATGTCGATGCTCTCGATGTCGGCGCCCACCTTCCGGAGCTTTTCCACCAGGTCCTCATAGCCCCGCTCGATGTAGTCCACGCCCTCGATCTCGGTGACGCCCTGGGCGCAGAGCCCGGCGATGACCATGGCGGCCCCCGCCCTGAGGTCCCATGCCTTCAGCGGCGCGCCGGTCAGGCGCTCCACCCCCTCGATTATGGCCCGGCGGCCGTCCACGGTGATGTTGGCGCCCATCTTCAAAAGCTCGCCCACGTATTTGTACCTGGTGTCCCACACACCCTCGGTTATGAGGCTCGTCCCATGGGCGAGGCACAGCACTGTGGCGATCTGGGGCTGCATGTCCGTGGGGAAGCCGGGGTACGGGAGGGTCTTGACGTTTATCCTGCGCAGGGGCCCGAAGCGGCTGACCAGAATCTGGTCCTCGCCCTCCTCGACCTGAACGCCCATCTCCTCAAGCTTGCCGGTGATGCAGTCCATGTGCTTGGGGATGACGTTTTTTATAAGGAGGCTCCCGCCGGTCCCGGCCACGGCGGCCATATAGGTGCCCGCCTCGATCTGGTCGGGGATGAGGGCGTAGGTCCCGCCGGAGAGCCTGTCCACGCCGCGAATCTTAATGACGTTGGTGCCCGCCCCGCGTATGTCCGCGCCCATGGCGTTGAGGAAGTTGGCCACGTCCACGATGTGCGGCTCCCGGGCCACGTTCTCGATTCGGGTGATTCCCTTAGCGAAGGCAGCGGCCAGCATTATATTTATGGTGGCTCCCACGCTTGCCACGTCGAGGTAGATGTCCGCCCCGTGCAAATGCCCGTCGGGGGTGGTGGCGACGACGAGGCCGTTTTTGACCTCGACCTGGGCGCCCATGGCGATAAAGCCCTTCACGTGCTGGTCGATGGGCCGCACCGAGCCGAAGTTGCACCCGCCGGGCATTGCCACCACGGCCTGGCCAAAGCGGCCCAAAAGGGCCCCGATTAGATAATAGCTTGCCCGTATGCGGGTCATCATGTCAAAATCCGCCCGGACCCGGCGCACGCCGGAGCAGTCGATATCCATGGTGTGGCGGTCCACGGTCCTGACCGTGGCGCCCATGCGCCTTAAGATGTTGAGGAGCATTGTAACGTCGGATATCTGGGGTATATTTTCAATGCGGCAGGCCCCGTCAACCAGCATGGCTGCGGGGATAATGGCGACGGCGGCGTTCTTCGCGCCGCTTATCTCGACCTCGCCTCTAAGCGGCCTTCCGCCTTTGATGACATATTTGGTCAAAGGCTCACCTTCCTGATCGTACATGTTTGTCCACTGTAATTATGCCCCGCGGTGAGGGTAAAATCACGGCGGAAAATAAAAAAGAGACATGTTTCATTAATTATAACATCACCGGAGAAATTTTGCAACTGCTTTTCATAATAATGCCCAATATATGCGGGAAAGAGAGAGACATGGGGGTTGACGGGGGAAGGGAAAAGTACTATATTTATTTATATATTACCCATCAGGAGGGAATTTTGAATGAGCGAAGAATGTACTCACGACTGCTCCACCTGCGCGGCCAACTGCGCAAGCCGGGAGAAGAAAAACGAGGACCCCAAGGCGGGCAACCCCTCGTCTAACGTAAAAAAGGTCGTCGCTGTGGTCTCCGGCAAGGGCGGCGTGGGCAAGAGCATGGTCACGAGCCTGCTTGCCGCCTCCATGCGCCGCCGGGGCAAGAGCGTGGCCATCATGGACGCGGACATCACCGGCCCCTCCATACCCAAGACCTTCGGCATCACCGCCAGGGCCTCTGGCGTCGAGGAGGGCATAATACCCGCCGAGTCCAGGACCGGCATCGCCATAATGAGCATGAACCTGCTCCTCGACGACCCCTCCGACCCCGTGGTGTGGCGCGGGCCCATCATCGGCGGCGTGGTCCAGCAGTTCTGGAAAGAGGTCTGGTGGGGCGACGTGGACTACATGTTCGTGGACATGCCCCCCGGCACCGGCGACGTGCCCCTCACCGTGTTCCAATCCCTGCCCGTGGACGGCATCGTCGTGGTCACAACGCCCCAGGACCTGGTGTCCATGGTAGTTGAAAAGGCCGTGAAGATGGCGGGGCTCATGGATATACCCATACTGGGCGTCGTGGAGAACATGGCCTGGTTTGAGTGCCCCGACTGCCACAAGCGCCACTATATCTACGGCGAGAGCCACCTGGACGCTCTTTGCAAGGCCCACGGCATAAGCGTCATATCCCGCCTGCCCATGGACCCCGCCGTCACCGCCGCCGCCGACGCCGGCGACATCGAGGCCGTGGAGACCAACATGCTGGACGAGGTCCTGGCCGCCGTGGAGAAGGCGTGAGCCCCTTCAGTCGCTTCGCGACAGCTCCCACGGTTTAACGGGCGGGAGGTTGTCGGAGCGCCCCTTCAGTCCGGGCTACGCCCGGACAGCTCCCCCAAGGGGGGGGGAGCCAAATAGGAAAAAGGGAGGACCCCTCAGTCCGGGCGATGCCCGGACAGCTCCCACCGGTTTTCGAGGTGCGGAGCGGAATCGGGGGAGGACCCTTCAGTCACGGGCTTCGCCCGTGACAGCTCCCCTTGACGCCCTTTCAGGGCTAAGGGGAGCCAAATAGGAATATTTTATTTTTAATTTTAAGGAGGTAACCACCATGTCCCCGAATATCCCCGAGGTAAAGTTGGGAATAGTCGCCGTCAGCCGCGACTGCTTTCCCATTGCCCTCTCCACCCAGAGAAGGAAGAACATCGTCGCCGCCTATAAGGGCGATATCTACGAGTGCCCGCTGACCGTTGAAAACGAGCTTGACGCCGTGAAGGCCGTGGAGGATGTGAAAAACGCCGGGTGCAACGCGCTCGTGGTGTTCCTTGGCAACTTCGGCCCCGAGACGCCGGAGACCCTTATAGCCCAAAAATTCGACGGCCCCTGCATGTACGTCTCCGCCGCCGAGGGCGACGGGGACATGATAAACGGCCGCGGCGACGCCTACTGCGGCATGCTCAACTGCTCCTATAACTTAGGGTTGCGCCATCTGAGGGCCTACATCCCCGAGTACCCCGTGGGCACCGCCGAGGATATCGCCGGCATGATAGCCGAGTTTGTGCCCATAGCGAGGGCGGTCATCGGCGTCAAAAACCTCAAGATAATCACCTTCGGCCCCCGTCCCCAGGACTTCTTCGCCTGCAACGCGCCCATAAAGGGCCTTTACGAGCTGGGCGTTGAGGTGGAGGAAAATTCGGAGCTCGACCTTCTCGTCTCCTACAAGGCCCACGCCGGCGACCCACGCATCCCGGCGGTCTGCGAGGATATGGCAAGGGAGATGGGCGAGGGCAAGTACTTCCCGGAGATGAACGAGCGCCTTGCCCAGTTTGAGCTCACGCTCCTTGACTGGGCGGAGAAGCACAAGGGCGCGAGAAAATACGTGGCCTTCGCCAACAAGTGCTGGCCGGCCTTCCCGGAGAGCTTCGGCTTCGAGCCCTGCTATGTAAATTCCCGCCTCGCCTCCCGGGGCATACCCGTGGCCTGCGAGGTGGACATCTACGGCGCCCTCTCCGAGTACATAGGCGCCTGCGTGACCAATGACGCCGTGACGCTCCTCGATATCAACAACTCCGTGCCCAAGTATATTTATGACGAGGACATAAAGGGCAAATTCGACTGCGCCCTCACCGACACCTTTATGGGCTTCCACTGCGGCAACACGCCGGAGTGCAAGATGTGCGAGGCCCGGGCCATCAAGTACCAGCTCATCCAGCACAGGCTCCTGGAGCCCGAGGGGAGCGAGCCGGACTTCACCCGGGGCACCCTGGAGGGCGACATCGCCCCCGGCGACATCACCTTCTACCGCCTCCAGTGCGACAGCGAGGGTACGCTCCGCTCCTACGTGGCCCAGGGCCAGGTCCTGCCCGTGGCCACCCGGAGCTTCGGCGGCATCGGCGTGTTCGCAATCCCGGAGATGGGCCGCTTCTACCGCCACGTGCTCATCGAGAAGCGCTATCCCCACCACGGTGCCGTGGCCTTCGCCCACTGCGGAAAGGCCCTCTTCGAGGTACTGAAGCTTTTGGGCGTGAAGGACATAGCCTACAACCAGCCCAAAGCTCTCCCCTACCCCACCGAAAACCCCTGGGCGTGAAACCGCCGGAAAATATCCGATAATTTTCAACCGCCCGGGACCCGTCAGGGCCCCGGGCTTTTGAGACGGGAGGGATAAAATGAAGGAGCGCGGATATCCGCGATTAGTCGTTACCCAAAAGGGCGCCAGATGGCTGGAGACCGGCCACCCATGGCTTTATGAGAGCGACGTGCTGTCGTCGCCGGAGTGCGAAAACGGCGCGCTTGCGGATGTGGTCACCGAGAAGGGCCGGTACCTCGGCACGGGGCTCATATCGGAGAAGAGCAAGATAAGGGCGCGAATCATCTCCCGCAACGCCAACGACAGATTTGACGCCGCCTTCTGGGAGCGGAGGATACGCTACGCCTGGGAGTACCGCAAGGCGGTGATGGGCGGAGATATAAGCTGTTGCCGCGTCATATTCGGCGAGGCCGACGGCTTTCCCGGCCTTACGGTGGACAGGTTTTCAAATCTCCTCTCCGTACAGATACTCTCCCGCGGCATGGAGCGGCTGAAGGACCTCATATTGCCCCTCATCGTGAAGGTCCTGCGGGCCGACGGCCAGACCGTAGACGGCGTTTTCGAGCGCAACGACCTCTCATCCCGGGCGCTGGAGGGCCTTGAGGAGTATAAGGGCTGGTACGGCCTCCCCGGGGAGGCCCACCCCGAAAGCCCGGTGACGGAGATACGCGAAAACGGCATATATTACGCCGTTGACGTGGAAAACGGCCAGAAAACCGGCTTTTTCCTGGACCAGAAGTATAACCGCCTGGCCGTGGCCCGAATAGCGAAGGGCAGGCGCGTGCTGGACTGCTTTACCCACACCGGGTCCTTCGCCCTGAACGCCGCCGCGGGCGGGGCGGAGCGTGTGACGGCGGTGGACGTGTCCTCGACCGCCCTCGATATGGCGAGAAGGAACGCCGGGCGCAACGGCCTTTCGGACAAAATCGACTTTGTGAAGGCCGACGTCTTTGACCTCCTTCCGGAGCTGGCGGGCGGCGGCAAGCGCGACTACGACCTCATCATACTCGATCCCCCGGCCTTTACAAAATCTCGCGGTACCGCCGAAAGCGCCTACCGGGGGTATAAGGAGATAAACTACCGGGCGATGTCGCTCCTCCCCCGGGGCGGGTATCTGTGTACCGCCTCCTGCAGTCACTTCATGCCCATGGTCCAGTTTGAGCGCATGCTCCGCGAGGCCGCCGTTGACGCCAAAAGAGAGCTCCGCGAGGTGGAGACCCGCAAGCAGTCCCCCGACCACCCCATATTGTGGACCGCGCCGGAGACGGAGTATCTTAAATTCTATATTTTTCAGGTGATATAGTCCCCGCCGCTTCGCGGCTCAGATTGTCGAAAAAGGCCTGCGGCCTTTTCCGACAAAGGGGAACGTGCGGAAGATTTTGCGTGAATTTTGCGAAATTCACGCAAAATCTTCCTGCTGTCGCCCTGCGCGCACCTCTGCGGGGCACACTTGGGCGACAAAAGGTATTTTTTCCGACATACATGCCGCCGGAAAAAATGCTCGATTTGAGTTTTTTGACAAACTGAAGCTGCCCATTTCCCGGCGTGTCCGGGGAATGGGCAGCTTTTCATATCTTTAGTTATCTCCGGGGCGGCGGTGTCTACCCTCGCCGGAAGAGCCGTTTGAGCCAATTCCAGAAGCCTCCGGATTTGCGGCCGGAGTCCCCCTGGGACGACGGCTGTGCTCCTCCCTCGCCGGCGCCGGCGTCCCCGCCCGATGCCGGTGAGGCGGTGGACTCGGGGCCGCGCTCGGTCAGGCCGGCCTGCTCCGCCTGATGCTCGGCATTGGCGGACTCCTGGCCGGTGGCGACAAGAGCCGCGGGGGGCTGGTCCGCAGTGTCCGTCTCGCCGGATGACGTGGCGGGTGGAAGGTCTGCTTCGGCGTCGTTCTGGGCCTGGGTAGCCCGATCCGCCTCGGCCTGGTCGGCGGCGGCCTCCTCGTCGGCCGTCTGGAGCTCCTTGCCGGTGAGGAGGTTCTTCACGTTCCTGATGCCCAGGAGCATGCCCTTTTTGATCTCCTCAAAGTCCTCCGGAAACTCGTCCCTGCTGAAGGGGTGTGCCAGGTCTATGAGCCTCGCCCTGTCCTCCTTGGCATCCTTGGGATCATTATGCCACTGGACGATGACGCTGGAGGCTATGTATACGGTATCGGACAGCTTGAAGTAGTTCTCTATGGCTTCCAGGTCCTGGATCACACGACTGTCCTGCGCGTACTGGCGGCCCTTGACCTGCCTGCGCACGGACTCCAGGGTCTTTATATTCTGGCCCGCCAAGAACTTGCGTATGGGATTTATGCCGTGCTGGATGACATCGGAGTCGCGAAGGCCGTATTTGGCGGTCTCGGAGCGGGCGTCGTCGTTCTGGTTCATCCTCTTTTGTTTCTTCATGGCGCCCTTGAAGGTGCCCTTGTGTCTGTGATTGAAGAGCTCGCCGGCGTTGGCGGAGGAGGTGCCCACCTTGAAGTCCTTTATTGACACGTTACTGCCGCCCAGGCTCTCCATCTCGACGTAGCAGTCGTCGCTGCTGCCGGCTTTCTTCCACTTGCGGAATTTTTCCGGGTCGTAGCCCTCGGGGGCGTCGCCAAGCTCGCTGGCGTTTTCGAAAACGTTGTGTATATGGGGGAAAGCGGCATTGGCGCGCCTGCTGACCTCCGGGTCTTCGCTATCCTGCTCTTCCTTGACCTTTTTGAAGCTTCCGTACTCGTTCCTCTCGATGCGCTTCATGATCTTGCCGTTGCCGAATATCATGACGCCCCTGTGTCCGGCCATCTGCACCGGGGCGAAGGCCGCCGGGGCGGCTGTGGAGACGGGGCCGTATTCCATCGTATCGCCCATGCCGGTGTCGGGCATGACGCCCCGGAACTGCCGCCCCAATACGTCGGCCTCCTGCTCAAGGGCCGGATCGGTGTTGGCGGCCATGCCGGCGATGCGCTCTGTGGTGGGCACGGACCCGCGCCTCTGCTGGACCACGTGGCCCAGCTCGTGGGGCAGGTGGCGCTCCTGTCCGGGGGCGAGGTAGACGTCGTCGCCCCGGGTGTACGCCTCGGCGTCAACGAGCCCTGGCATGGGCGAGTTGTAGTGTACCTTTACGCCCTGTATATCCCCGAAGTGCGAGGCGATCTTGTCCCTCATGCCCTGCTCCAGAGACGGCCTGCCGCCTCCGTTCCTGTCGCCCGCTCCGGCGTCTCCGGCGGCGCTCATGGACGAATTCGGCACCCCGAGCCCGCCGTCGACGGCGTTGGTCTCAGCGCCGGCCTTCCCGTTCATGACCGTAGCGGTTTTTTCCGTTGCTTCAAAGGAGTACATGATAACCTCCCTCCTGTCATGATTCACAGTCCGCAACACCGGACAAATCCGACCGTCGGTCCCGCCGCCCGCGCCTCTCCTTCCGGCGTGGGTCGAGACAATCTTTCATTATTATTCTACCACCGTTTTCCGCGCTTTGCAAAGCATTTCAGGTACATATCCGTTTGTTCACGCTGTCGTCCGTCAAATAGATGGGGTAACACGGGGAGATAAAGCGGCCGCTTCCGGCTTTGTCGCGGCTCTCGCCCCTCTTTTCTGGCTTTTTATGGCTTTCCCTGATATCCGCTGTAAGCTGTTGCCTTTATTCGGCTGACCAGGTATAATATAAAATAGGCGGAAAAGGGAGATAAACAAATGATTTTTGACAATGAGACAAAAATTATAAAGTAGATAAGGAAAATATCAAAAAGAGGAAGGGAAATGCAGATGAAAACAATCGCTATTATTGATGATGATATACATATCGGAGACGCCTTATCTGAGATATTAGAAAACGAGGGCTACGCGGTGACCCGCGCTTATTCCGGAACCGAGGCGCTCTATCTGCTCTCACAGAACAAACCCGATTTGATTCTTCTTGATTTGATGCTCCCGGGTCTTCCCGGGGAAGAGGTGCTGCCGCGCATAAAAGGAATACCTGTCATTGTCCTGAGCGCAAAGGTGGACGTTCAGGATAAGGTAAACCTTCTGCTTGGCGGCGCGGCCGACTATATCTCCAAGCCGTTTGACACAGCGGAGCTTCTCGCCCGTATCGCCGTGCAGTTTCGTAAGGCGGAAAAGCCGGATTCTTCTTCTGTATTAACAGCCGGTGATTTAACATTGGATACCGTTACTTTTGATGTGACCGCGGGCGGGCAGTCTGTAAAGCTGACCCGGACGGAATACGCCATTCTCAAGCTGCTCATGACAAATCCGAAACAGACCATATCCAAAGGCGCCTTACTGGATCACATCAGTCTGGATACCCCTGATTGTACGGAGCGCTCCTTAAAACAGCATATCAGCAACCTCCGCAGAAAGTTATCGGAAGCCTCCGGCACGGATCATATTGAAACGGTTTGGGGCATCGGCTTCAAGCTGGCCGAAAAATCTTGACGAAATCTTGACTTTTTCCCGGCCGTTTTCTTGATGATCGTATTTTATAATAGGGTCATCAAGTCAAGGAGGTACCATATAGTGGACTATGTATTAACTACAAATGGCCTGGAAAAAAGGTATAAGCATTTTCAGGCGTTAAACGATCTGACCATGCACGTTCCCAAAGGGGCTATTTACGGCTTTGTCGGGAAAAACGGCGCGGGGAAAACTACACTGATTCGGGTGATTTGCGGTTTGCAGGAGCCGACATCCGGCGAGTATACGTTATACGGCAAAAGGAACACAGAGAAAGAAATTGTGAAGGCGCGAAGAAGAATGGGCGCCGTGGTAGAGACGCCGGCTGTCTATTCGGACATGACCGCGGAGGATAACCTGAAGCAACAATACTATAACCTTGGACTCCCCTCTTTTCATGGTTTAGAGGATATTCTGGCGTTGGTGGGGCTGAAGGATGCCGGGAAGAAGAAGGTAAAGCACTTTTCACTTGGGATGCGCCAGCGGCTGGGGATCGCTGTTGCCCTTGTGGGCAGTCCTGATTTTCTGGTGCTTGACGAGCCCGCGAACGGACTTGACCCGCAGGGTATCGTGGAGATACGGGAGCTGATTTTGAAGCTGAACCGCGAGAGACAGATCACGGTTTTGATTTCAAGCCATATTCTCGATGAGCTTTCCAAATTTGCGACCCACTACGGATTCATCGACAGCGGGCGCGTTATAAAAGAGATCAGCGCCGCGCAATTGGCGGAAAACTGCCGTAAATGCGTTTGCGTGGAAGTAAGCGATACCAAGGCCCTTGCCCGCGTTCTTGACGGTATGAAAATCGATTATAAGATCCTGTCTGACAAAACTGCCGATGTATATGGCAAGATCAATGTATCCCTGCTGGCTTCTGCCCTGGCGAGAGAAAACTGCGAAGTGATTTCTTTAAAAGAGCTGGACGACAGCCTGGAAAGCTATTATATCAGTCTTGTTGGGGGTGAGAGGCATGAGTAAGCTGTTACGGGCCAATATGGCGAGACTATGGAAAAGCAAGGTGTTCCGGCTTAGTTTTATCGCTTTTACCGCAATGGGCGCTTTTCAAAGACTCGGTATGGGCATGGACACGGAAACGCATTACCTGGATGAGGCCTTTTGGATAGACGCCCTTTTGATTGGGATCGTCCTCGCTGTTTTTATCAGCCTCTTTGTGGGCACGGAATTTGAAGACGGCACGGTTAGAAACAAAATCGTATCAGGGCACATGCGCTGGGAGGTCTATTTTGCCAATGTGGCCGTATGTATCCTGGCGGGATGGCTCATGTGCCTGGGGCATCTCATTTCTTCGCTTTTGGTGGGCATACCCCTTTTGGGCTTTTTCCACAAGGAAATCTCCACAGTTGTGCTGGAGGGTATTTGTGTGTTCGCTTTAAGCGCGGCCTATACGGCGATCTATTGCTTTATCGCTATGTCAAATTCTAACCGCACTGTTACCGCCGTTGTCTGTGTGCTGCTCTCTGTGCTGCTCTTATATGCCGGCGGCGCCCTTTTGGATCAGCTGGAGGAACCGGAGTATTACTATGCCATGAACGGACCGTTGGGGATGGGGGAAACAGATGACGGACAGGATGGTGAGTGGGTCCGTAATCCCGACTATGTAGAGGGAACGGAACGCCGCGTTATCGAAACGATTTATGATATCCTCCCGGGAGGACAATCCCTGCAGCTTTGCGGAATGTTGGATAGTGGACGCTTTGCGGTCATGTTTTTGGCTTCTCTTGGATGGGTCGTCCTTTCCAGCGGCTGCGGAGCGGTGATTTTCAGGAAGAGAGATTTGAAATAAAGGAAGTTCGTTATGGAGTTTTGGTCATGGGTCACGATCGGCATTATGGCTTTGATCATCCTTGCCCTTATTGTGAAAAATCATATGTTGAGAAAATCCGCCAAGGAGATCAAAACCGCTTTTGCCGAAAAGCTCATAACCGATACAAATACTCTGATCGATATTTCATGCGGCGGCAGGTGTATGCGTGACCTTGCGGATTCCCTCAATCAACAGCTTGAAAATCTTCAAAAAGAGAGGCATCGCTTTCAGCAGGGGGATTTGGAGCTCAAAAACGCCATTACAAATATTTCT
The DNA here is from genome assembly GCA_947627085.1 of uncultured Oscillospiraceae bacterium. Taxonomy (GTDB): domain Bacteria; phylum Bacillota; class Clostridia; order Oscillospirales; family Oscillospiraceae; genus RUG626. The sequence continues at coordinate 5,046 of CANQUO010000018.1, read as the reverse complement.
CACGATCTGCGCACGCCTCTGACCGCCATCTGCGCGTACCTTGATTTACTGAATCGAGAAGAAAAAAGCGAAAAGGTCCGGCTGTATCTGGCACAAATCCAAAACCGGGCGGAGGTGCTTAAAAATCTTACGGAGGAGCTGTTTCATTATAGCGTCGTTACCACTTCTCAGGAGCTGAAACCCGATCGCGTGAATGTGGTCCATATTCTGCAGGAAAGTCTGTTATCCTTTTATGGGGTGATGCGGGAAAAGGGAATCCAGCCGCAGATCGATCTGCCGGAGGTACCGGTCTTGCGTGAATTGGATGTCAATGCCTTAAACCGTATTTTTTCCAACATCATAAGCAACGCCTTGAAATATACAGACGGGGATTTCTCCGTCTGTATGAAAGAAGAAGGAAGTATCGTATTTTCTAATCGTGCGGAAAGCCTAAATACCGTTTCTGTTGGAAGGCTGTTCGACCGTTTCTACACAGTAGAAGCGCGGCGTAATTCCACGGGATTAGGGTTATCTATCGCAAAAAATTTGACGGAACGCATGGGAGGCTTGATTGACGCTGATTATACCGATGGAAAATTATTCGTAACAGTGCAATTCTAAAAGGATAAATGATTCATTGGCGCTTTACTAAGCCTCCCGAAAATTAACCAACTGTAAAAAATCATTCCTATTATTTAATCGATGTTCAATAGACTTTTGAGTACCCATCAACTATACTATGTACGGAAGCGCTCCAAAGATCGTAAAGGAAATAGTTAAACATGACGATAGGAAATGTTATCAAAAAATACAGAAAGAATAAAGGTATGACGCAGGAGGAGATGGCCGCTCGTCTCGGCGTGACCGCGCCCGCTGTGAACAAGTGGGAAAAGGGCGTCACGCTGCCGGATGTGGCTTTGCTGGCGCCCATCGCGCGGCTGCTGGGCATCACCACAGACGAGCTTCTGTCCTTTAAGGATGAGCTGACGGACGAAGAGATCAACCAGTATCTCTCTCAGCTTCAAGAGGACCTGGAGAACCGTGACTTCCACGATATGTTCCTTTCCGTGAAGAAAAAAATCGAGGAATACCCCAACTGCGAAAGGCTGATCTGGCAGGCGGCGGTAATTCTGGACGCAAAACGAATGACAGCAGAGCTCCCAAATAAAGACAAGTATGACGGCGTGATATTCGGGTGGTATGAGCGGTGCTTGCTCTCCGAAGATGAACAAATGCGCAATCAGGCGGCGGACTCGTTGTTCCACGCGTTTATTCGGCAAGAGAATTATGAAAAAGCGGCTCATTATTTGGATTATTTCTCATTGGAAAATCCGGAACGCAAGCGCAAGGAAGCGCTTGTGGACAGTAAAACAGGAAAACGGACGGATGCCTACCGCGCATACGAGGAATTGATTTATACCGGATATCAGCACATACAAATGACATTAAATGATTTGCGCATTCTTTATATGGAAGATGACGATCATGAAATGGCAAAAAAGCTGGTCGAGGTTTCGTCCTCTGTCGCGTCCGCGTTTGAAATGGGCAAATACAATGAGGTTTGCTTTGGGCTACATGTCGCGGTTTGGGAAAAAGATGCTACATGGACGGCACAGCTTATGCAGGAAATATTGGATAGTACAGGTACAATAGATGATTTTACAAAATCCAGGCTTTATCAACACATGATGATAAAGCCTGTTGACCCTGATTTTTTAGTCGGTTTAAGGCAGAAACTTTTGGAGTCTCTTGGAGATGAAACCTTTAATTATATGCGTGGAAATGAGGACTGGGAGAAGCTGAAAGGCGAAGGGAAAAAGCCGTCGCGCAACAGAAAATAGTCATGCCCTCATACGGCGGCTTTGAGAAATCAAGGCCGCCGTTTCTTTCCCAAATCGAGGCAAAGTCAAATGACCGCTATAAATTGCGTATAACGAAAGCGCCCCCGCTAAACGTTCAACTGCACGCTGACCGTAAAATACCCATCCCTTTGCGATATGTCCATCGCGCCCTTGTCCTTCTCCACGCAGGCGCGGACATTTTTAAGGCCGTAGCCGTGGAGGCCGGATTTTTTCACCGGCGCGCCGGGCAGGCAGGGGTTTGTGAGCTCGTAGTAGAGAAGCCGGTTGCTCTGGCGCAGGAGGAGCTCTACGACACGTTTCTCTTTGGGAAACTCCCCACAGGCCTCGAAGGCGTTGTCCAGCGTGTTCCCGATGATGATGTATAGGTCCGCCGGGGGAATATTCAGCTCCGGGGCCACCCAGACATCAAGGCGCAAGTCTATATCCGCGTCCCCGGCCCGCCGCACGGCGTCGCTGAGAATGCTGTCCACCACGGTGTTGCCCACGTCCACGCTCATGTTTATCTTTTCGTACTTCTCCCGTATCTCCTCAAAGCACTTTTCGGCCTCATCGGTCTTATCCGACGCAACCATCGTCTCCATGGCGGAGACGTATTTTTTTATGTCGTGCCACAAGGCGCGTGTCTCCTCCTGGCGGGAGGTCATGTTCTCAAAATACTGTCTCTGGAGCCCCGCCAGACTCTCGGCCGCCGCGTCGGCGGCCCGGCGCTGGTAGTAGTCCTCAAGTATCCGCACATAGAAGCAGATAATAATATTGACCACCATCAGCGACAGCGTGGTGAATAGTATCGTCCCTGAGTTTTCGCCGTTGCTCAGGGCGAAGAAGCTCCTGTAACAGGCAAAAAAGCTGAGAATCTGGCAGATAAACAGCGGGACGGATATAAGCGGGAAGGCGCGGGGCTTGTCCCGGCGGAAAATAAGAAGCAGGATCTGGATAAGCAGGAGATTGACCGTCCGCGCCATAACTATAAGGGCTATTCGTTCCGACCCGCCCATAGCTATTTCCGTCCCGTATCCGGCCACCGTCAGGATCGCCGCGCACAGAACGTCAGAGAAAACGATGACCAAAAAATACAGCGCCGTATTGTAGAGACACGGCAACGGCTTTGTCTTGTAGGTGATATAGTTCCCCACAAGCGCCATGAGGAAAAGAATCAATGACCGAAGCCAAGGGATCGGCAGGTAAAACGTCCCCAGCTCCCCGACCACGAACCACATGGCATAATAAATAAAGGCCGCGTATGGGTGCCGATGCTCCGAAAACAACCCCTCGTATATGTATACGCCCAAAAGGACCTCCACGGGTACCGCGGCAAACTCAACAAATGTGGTCATACATCATCGCCCCCTCAGATAATTTCCCAGCTTCTCCCGAAAGGACTTGACAAAGCTCCTCCCCACGGGGAGCGCGGTCCCGTCCGTCAGGCCCACGCTGTTCTGCTCCGCCCGCTCCACAAAGGCAAGATTTACGCAGTAGCTCTTGTGGATTTGAGCAAAGTCGCAGGGCCGCACCTGCTCTAAGACGGAGGAAAAGGTACACCGCACCTGAAGCTCACGCCTGCCCGCCAGATGGAAACAGACGTTGTGGCCGTACACCTCGAACCACATTATGTCCGGAACGCTCAGGACGCGGGTGCCGCTGTCGGAGCTGACGCTGATCTTCCGGGGCGTCCGCTCCCGCAAAGCAAGCTCCAGCGCCTCGGAAAAGGTGTCGAAGCCGATGGGCTTTGGCAGATACCTGAGCGCCAGCCCGTATCCCCGGACGGCGTAGCTCAGAGTCTGGGTCGTGAAAATAATGATTGGCGCGTCCCGCTCCGCCCTGAGCCTCTCGGCGGCCTCAAAACCGTTGGGGGGCTCCATCTCTATATCCATAAACACGATGTCCGGCTTTTCCGAGGCCGCCAGCAGCTCCCTGGCGGAGGAATATGTCCTTACCGCGAGGCCGGGATCGTACCGGCGGACGTAGCCCATGAGAAGGTCCATATCCTCCTTCGAATCGTCGCATATGGCGATAAGCAAATCCCACTCCCCCTTCCGGGCTTTTGCCAATATTATAAATCATCCTCCCCCGGATAGCAATACGCCCCGATGTCGTTCACGCCGCGAAAACCGCTGGTCGTGCCGGAGACGTTGACAGATTGGCAGTCAATGGATTATACCGTAATCAGCGCGCTGATTATGATTCAGGAGGGATTCCAATGAATATGAAATGGTTAAAAACGCTTCTGCTGTCCGCTCTCTGCCTTGCGTTTCTCGCGGGCTGTGCCCGTGGAGCGTCCGACGGCGGGAAGAAGGGCACGTCATCCGACATACAGCTCGGAGATTCTTTTGAAGAATCGAACAGTCTGGCCGAGGGGTCGCTTCAGGTGACGGTGAAAAGCGCCGAGCGGATCACCGATGTTTCCGAGCTTCCTCCGCAGGAGCTTTTTTTCGAGAATTATGACCACCATGTACTGTCAGACGGAACTATGAAGGAGGGCAGCTCCTTTATTCTTCTGAAGCTTGAGGTCAAAAGCCTTGACGCGGCGGCAAAGCTGGATCGTTACAATGACCCATACGTTTTCCGAGCGGATGACCTTCTGACACTCATTGATCTTACGGAAAAGCAGGGTAAAAATTATTATTACATACCCGTGGACTACTTTAGCCTCTACGGGCAGGAATCGGAGCACTCCCTCGCCTTCAGGCTGTCACCGGGGGAGACCGTTGAATTTGAAGTTGGCTATTTTGTAGGCAAAAAGAGGGACGGCTCGGAGAGGGACCTCTCCCAGCTTCGGGCTTGCACCACCAGCGGTAACGCCAACAGTGACTTCGTGGATTTGAATTTGGGGGAGGATCGTGATGATTAGATGTGTCCGGGCGGAACTGAATAAAGCCTTTAAAAACAAAATGTTCCTCATAAGTTTGGGCATCGGCCTTCTCATTTGTGGGGTCGATGTGATCCAAAATGCCCTGACGGTCAGGAGTCTCACTGAAACAATGTTGAGTCTTGACGACATTAGCAAATCTGCGGAGGGATTTTCCTTATTTGTCGAGTGGATAGCGGTCAACGGGTCCACCTTTGGAAACATGGTCTTCTATTTCGTCTGGCCCATTTTAGCGGTGCTCCCCTTCGGATGGTCCTACGCAGAGGAGCGCAAATCAGGACTTTTCGATCAGATCGTCTCAAGAGTCGGACGGAAAACCTACTTTGTCTCCAAATACAC
>CANQUO010000017.1 GCA_947627085.1 uncultured Oscillospiraceae bacterium | reverse complement strand
GGAGTGGTGCGCTATCTTCGTGAGCTGGTGCGCCTTGTGGGGGAGGTCACGCTGCCCTTCAGGCCGCTTAAATATAAGCTCTACCGCCTGTCGGAGAAGGCCCTTTTCACCGGACGGCATATCATGACTGCCGGCGGACATAAAGGGCGGGAACATGGGGCGAAGGGCGATGGGGCCTGATATTTGTTGCCGATTTGTAACTTGACATATTATTACATAAACGTATAATGAAAGTATATTATACAATCGTATAAAAGAAGTGAGGAGGTACATATATGAAGAGACTTGGCGACGCGGAGCTGGAGATAATGCTGGCGGTCTGGGGGGCCGGGGAGGCGGTGAACTCGGTCTACGTGCACGATAAGCTGAAGGGCAGCCGGGACTGGGCGCTCCCGGCGGTGGCGACGAGCCTGAACAGGCTGGTGGAGAAGGGCTTTCTCACCCAGGAAAAGCGGGGGAGGACTAATCTTTACAGCCCCATCATCTCCGAGCGGGAGTACAAGGCCGCCGAGAGCCGGGGCATACTCGACAGGCTCTTCGGGAACAGCTTCAAGGGGCTCATGTCCGCCCTTTACGACGGGGACAGAATAGGGGAGAAGGAGATAGAAGAGCTTCGCTCATTTCTTGACGAAATGGAGGACAAGTGATGGATACGGTACTGAGCGTACTTAAATGGAGCGGCGCGGCGGGGGCGGTGACGCTCATCGTTTTGGCCTTAAAGCCGGTGCTTGACAGGCGGTTTGCCCCGAAGTGGCGGTACTTTTTGTGGATGGTGCTTGCCCTGGCGCTGGTGCTGTCTCCCGTGGGCTGGGAGGAGCTCATTCCCGCCATGCCTGAGCCGGCGGTGGAGGTCACGGTGCCGGAGGTGAGGCTGCCGGTGGTCCGGCCCGCAAGGCGTGAGAACACGGGCGCGGCGGCGGAGAACGCGGCAAGGCCGTCGGGGAACGCCGCCAATCCGGCGGCGCCCGTAAAGCCCGCCGGGACGAATACCGCGCCGGCGGTGAACGCCGTGGAGAACGAGCGCGGCGTAGAGATAAGACTGTCGGACGTGCTTACGGCGGTCTGGATAGCGGGAGCGGCGCTTTTCGCGGGCTACCACATGCTGGGGACGCTCTGGTACAGCCGCCGGGCGCGGCGGTGGAGCGTGGGCGCGGGCGCGCGTCTTCGGGAGATATACGGCGAGGTCCTGGCGGACATGGGAATCAAAAGGGCCCCGGCGCTCAGAGTGAGCCGGGCGGTGGACTCGCCCATGGTCATGGGGCTCATACGCCCCGCCATGTACCTTCCGGAGAAGTATATGGAGCCGGAGGAGGCGGAATTTATAATCCGCCACGAGCTCACCCACGTAAAGCGGGGCGATCTGTGGTACAAGCTCCTGATGCTGGCGGCCAACGCCGTGCACTGGTTTGACCCGGCGGTGTGGCTCATGCGCCGGGACGCCTCGGAGACGGTGGAGCTTCTCTGCGACGAGGGGGCCGTCACCGGCGCCGGCAGGTCCGCCAGGGTGGCATACTGCGAGATGCTCCTCAGCAATGTGAGCCGCGAGCGTGGCGTGAGCCGTGCCGTGCTGTCCACGCACTTTGGGGGCGGGACGAAGTCGGTGAAGAACAGGTTCAAAAACCTACTTATGGGAGGCCGGAAATTCGGCTGGACGGCCCTTATCACGGCGGTGATGGCCGTCAGCGTGGCGGTCTGCGCCGTGGGCATAGGTGAAAAGGAGGGCGGGGAGCCGACACCGCAGCCCGCCCGGCAGGACGACAGGCAAACCGAGATACCGAAAACCGACCCGGCTACCCCGTCCGTGCCACAGCAGACTACAACGCCCGCAATTCAGCAGACTACCACGCCCGTGACGGAACAGACCGCCATGCCGGAGCCCTCCGAGCCGATCGAGGGGGCGGACAGGCCGAAAACGACGGAGATCTTCTATAACGGGGGCGTCCCGGCGAAGGACCACCTTGACCCGGTCACGCTGTTCGTGGGGAACGGATTCTCGCTGTACATCGCCGACGAGGGCTGGGAGTATTACGAGGAGCCCTACGGCGGCTACACGGCACAGGGCTGGAAGAGCACCGTAGATGATACCGCCAGGTTCTGGATAGTAAATCTCGGACAGAAAAGCTGGGAGGAGGCCCAGCAGTTCGCGAGAGAGAACGAGCCGGATTTCGATCTTATCGAGGACCAACGGGGCGGCCTTATGGGAGAAACGGACGCCGCAGGGTATGATGAGAATGGGGAATATATATGCGGCCCATATATGGATGTATATTTCGGATATGGACCGGACCACGACTACATGATCGCCGCGTTCGCGTTATTTGACGGGGAGAAAACGCCGGATGAGATCGAAGTACAGACCAGGGTCATGCTGGAAACATGCTATCCGGGCACATCATGGTCGGACTCGGACTATCCGGCGGTTATACTGCCCTGGCTTTATAGCGAGGAATTCGCGGGCTTTGATGAGCTGTCCGTACCAAAGCTCCAGGCGTTCAAGCTCCGGCTCGGTGAGGTGGAGAAGGAGAAGCTTATGGAGCGGGCGGAAAAGGCGGCTGTGGCCCTCTGGGGCTCCTACACGGTGAACGAGTACGGCTGGCTCGTATCGGATGTCCGGGAGGATGAGTATTACGAGCGCATCTGCGTATCCGACGGGGACATCAGCTTTTTCGCAAGCTACGGCGACAGGGAGAGCGAGGGCTTTTCGAGGGATAAAAAGCTCACCGCCGACGAGGCCATAAAAACGGCCAGGGCGTTCACCGACGCCTTTGGTCTGCAGGAGCTTACGAATGTGGAGCCGGACATATGGGTGGACCCGGTGTACGACGGGGCGGAGGTCCTGGTATCCTGGCCGCTTATGGTGGACGGGGCCCCCATAAAGGACGCGCTGAAGGTCAACATCATCGGGGATAAGGTGGAGCACATGGTATTTAACGCCTGGGTGCCGGAGAGGATAACCGACGAGACGCCGGAGATCTACATCGATGATCCCGAGGACGCGCTCTACTGCGTAAACTGCGCCAGAAAAACGGTCCGTCCAATCGCGGACGAGTCAACGAACAGCATGTTCTTCAAGGCCCAAAAGCCGACCGGTGTGACCTTCGAGTGGGTGGAGCAGTACGGAGAATACGTCCCGGCGTACAAATTCGGCTTCACCAATGAGGGCGTCGGAGAGGACGCGGAGAGCTTCAACGCCATCGTCTATGCCTGCACCGGCTATGTGAGGCTCGACCAGGGCTACGGCGAGTGCTTCCTGTCGCCGTACATATTATAAGAGCGCGAACCGAAAAAATAAGGGGGCAGTCGCCGGTAACGGGACTGCCCCCGAGGCTGTCGGGAAAAATATTGTATTTTGACAAGCAGGGGGGCAGTCACCGTAAATTTTAAATTTTTGTGAAGTGGTTGAAATTCGACGGGATAGGATTTATCATCAATATATAATAAACTCAGGGTGAGAGGAGGCGATGGGTATGCCGTGCGCTTACGCGCACCTCAGATTTGGCCGTGAGGTCATGCCGAAGCTTCCGCCGGCGGCCAGGGACGCGATACTGCCGTACAGGGAGCTTTTTGATATCGGCCTTCACGGGCCGGACGTGCTTTTTTACCACAGCCCGGTGATACCGGATAAGATAACGAGGATAGGCCACGGGATACACCATAAAAGCGGCCTTGAGGTGTTCGGCGAGGCCGCCGGGGTCATATCCGACCACCCGGAGCCCATGTACAGGGCGTATCTCTACGGGTATATCTGCCACTTCGCCCTGGACTGCATGTGCCACGGGTACGTGGACCGCTTCGCCATGGAGCGGGACGTGAGCCACAACGAGATAGAGATGGAGTTTGACAGGCTCCTTGAGGTCACGGACGGGCTGGACCCGCTAAAGCACGACACGGCCTCACATATCGTCGTCACCCGCCGCAACGCCGCGGTGATAGCGGCCTTCTACCCCCAGGTGGGGATGGGGGACGTTATGAAGTCCCTGAAATCCATGATATTCTGCCTCCGGACCCTCCGGGCGCCGAACATGGGAAAGCGCAAGGCCCTTTTGGCGGCCATGCGGGCCACGGGTCATTATAAGGAGCTGTCGGGCCTCGTTATGAGCCTGGAGCCCAGCCAGGTCTGCCGGGAGAGCGGGAAGAGGCTCACCGAGCTATACAAGCTGGCGATACCACTCGCCATAAAGCTCATAACGGAATTTGACCGTGTGAGAGAGGGAAAGGCGGAGCCGGACAGGCATTTGGAGCTTGATTTCCTCTCCGAAAAACCGCCGGTCGCCGGGGAATAAGGTCGCGCCTGTGGCGCGTCAGACTGTCGAAAAAGGCCATTGGCCTTTTCCGACAAAGGGGAACGTGCGGGAAACAGCGCGTGAATTTTGCGAAATTCACGCGCTGTTTCCCTGCTGTCGCCCTGCGCGCACCATCGTCGTCGCTGATGCCGCTTTACCTCGCCCTCCCTGCGGTCGGGCTCAGGCGCTGGCATCGCTCCTCCTCTCCCCGGCAGGCTACAGCCAGCCGGGGACCCCAAAGCACACTTGGGCGACAAAAGGGATTTTTTCTGACGCACATGTCGTCAGAAAAAATATTGAAATTGAGTTTTTTGACAATCTGTCGCGCCTGACGGCGCGCATTAGAATAGGGGAGGGTTTGGAACCCTCCCCTACGGCAATTATTGGGAGATATGCCATTCAACCCGTAGGGGCGGGTCCCAGACCCGCCCGGGTTGATGTTTGATTTTGCGGCAAATACGCGTTTCAGCCGCGCTCCTCGATGAGGGGGAGGTAGTGGAGGTATTTGCTCTCCAGGATGCACTTGGCGTCGGTGTCGTCCATGGCCTTTTTGACCTCGCCGGTGGAGTACTGGACGCTGGCGATGGTGCCGGCGCCGGCGACACAGCCGCCGGGACAGCCCATGCCCTCAAGGAGGTAGCCGTTATATTTTCCGGCCTTGGCAAGGGTCAGCATCTTCTTGCACTCGGCAAGGCCGTTGGCGTGGGCCACCTTTATCTCCCGGTCCGGGGCGAGACGCTTGGCGGCGTTCACCACGGCGCTGGCCACGCCGCCGGACACCGCGAAGCCGCGGCCGTCGGCGGTGGCCTCGTTCATGGGGTCGGACTCAAGCTCCGCCGGGTCGATCTCCTTGGCGTCGAACATGCCAAGGACCTCCTCAAAGGTGAGGACGAAGTCCACGTCGGAGCGTATCTCCTTGCGTGAGGCCTCAAGCTTCTTGGCCGCGCAGGGGCCGATGAAGCAGACCTTACAGCCGGGGTGGTCCTTTTTTATCATGCGGCCCGTGAGGACCATGGGGGTCAGGGCCATGGAGATGTTGCCGGCGATGGTGGGGAAGAGCTTTTTGGCCATCATGGTCCAGGCCGGACAGCAGGAGGTGGCCATGAAGGGCTTCTCCTCCGGGACCTCCTTTAAAAAGTCCTGGGCCTCCTGAAGGGTGCAGATGTCCGCGCCGATGGAGACCTCCACAAGGTCGGCAAAGCCAAGGGCCTTGAAGGCGGAGCGCATCTTGTCATGGGTGAGGGCCGTGCCGAACTGGCCGCAGAAGGCCGGGGCGATGGCGGCGTAGACGGGGGTGCCGCTCTTTATGGCCATTATGGTCTGGTATATCTGGCCCTTGTCGGCGATGGCGGCGAAGGGGCAGGAGACCAGGCACTGGCCGCAGGAGACGCACTTCGTCTGGTCGATCTCCGCCCGGCCGTAGGAGTCGGTCTTTATGGCGCCCATGCCGCAGGCCGCGGCGCAGGGGCGCTCCTGCTTTATAATGGCGTGGTAGGAGCAGGCGTCGGCGCACCGGCCGCATTTTACGCAAAGGTGCTCGTCGATCTGACTCTTGCCGTTCACCATGGATATGGCGTTCCTGGGGCAGACCTCAAGGCAGGGATGCTCAAAGCACCCCTGGCAGGCGTTGGTGACCAGGACCTGCTTCTCCGGGCATTTGTTGCAGGCGAATTTTATCACGTTTATAAGGGGAGGGGTGTAGTATTTCTCGGCGATGGCGCTCTCGTCAACGCCGTCGCTGAGCTCCACCTGCTCGGCTACGTTGCGGATGGGAAGGCCCATGGCGAGCCTGAGCCGCTCGCCTACGATGGCGCGCTCAAGGAATATGCTGTCCCTGTACGTGGCCACCTCGCCGGGGATTATCTTGTAGGGCAGACGCACGATCTCCCTGGAGATGTCGCCGCCCTCGTATGCCGTGCGGGCGATCTCGGTAAAAATCTTGTGACGAATCTTGGTTTTGTTGGATTCAAGACCTCTCATTTTATGTACGCGCCTCCTTTGTTGAATGTTATTGAAATACCTTTAATATTTTATCATAAAGGCCACTGCCAGTTCAAGAGGTTTTTTTGACCCAGGGAACACGTCCGGCCACGGCGGGGGACTCGTAAAACCTGGCTGTCTTGTCGCGACTCGTGTCGTTCCACTTGTCGAAGCCGAGAGGGGAGATGTGGGGGCCGTACTCGCAGTTTTCAAATACGCACAGCCCGTAGTCCCGCCAGGGCCGGGCGAGGTAGATGATGCCGTCCTCAACGCCCTCCTCGCGGGTGAAGCGGCAGTTTTTGAAGCGAAAGCCCTCGGTTTGCTCTGACTCATGGGCCGGGGCGGCGGCGTAGCCGCAGTGGCGGGCATCGCTTAAGGAACGTATCTCGCAGTTTTCAAAAACTGTCTCGCCGCAGCCGAAGATGAAGTCCACGGTGCCCTCGATGAGGCAATCGGTGAAACGCTGGCGGCAGGTCATGTCCCGCCTTAAAAGGTCCGGCAGGAACCCCTCGTAACGGGCGATGAGGTCCCGGGGCAGGGGACCGGAGAAGAGTGTGTCCTGGGTGGAGGTGAGGCGGCACCGCTCCATGACGAAGTTGTCGCCGTAGACGGTGAGGGCCACCTCCTGGCCGAGTTTTTCCGGGTGGAGAGCGTCGTTGACCACCGCCAGGTCCCGCATGGTCACATTGTCCGCGCAGACGGCCAGGGTCCAGGTGCGGAAGGTGTTGTACTCAACGCCGCGCTCGTCCAGCTTTTTGGCGTAGTCGTCCCAGACGACGGCGCTTTTGTCACTGCCCTCGCCGGTTATCGTTAGACCGGGAGAGGTTATCATGGCTTTTATCCGCCAGGTACCGGCGGTTAGGTGGATATGCTCATTTGGCCCCGCGTGGGTCAGGATATAGCCCAGATCGTCATTAGGGTGCACTAAAATCATGGCTCGCGTCCCCCTCCTTTTGGTGACATTATAATCAAAAATTTGACCGTTGCACATAATATTTTGTTAAAAAATCTGTTTTGTGTATAAATTGGCGTGTTTTGTCCATATACATAAAAACCGCCAGCATGTATAATAATAGACAAATTAAAGTCCCGCTTGTGGATATTTTGCACAAAAAGCTACTGTTGTTTTTGTATATATAGAAGTTTTCCCAACCCAAAATCCCAAAAAACGGGTGATTCAGGGTTGTTTTAAGTGCGTTTTGGGCACTTTGCGGAGGTAGAAATGGAGAGACGCAGGACATTTGGCGAGTACAGGACCATAGACCTTGTGATTTTCGCCCTGCTTTTGGCCGTATTTGAGGGGCTCATCGGGCGGGCCGTCACAAGCTGGTTTCCGGATCAGCTCTACACCGTCTCTTTGGCCGCGCCCATCGTCAGCATCGTGTATATGCGCTGGGGCCCCTGGGGCATCTTCCACGCGGTGCTGGCCGGTATAGTCTCCTGCCTGTTTTCCGGAGCCTCCGGAGAGCAGTACATTATATACAGCTGTGGAAACGCCTTTTCCGCTCTCGCCCTGGTGCTGCTCTTCAGGGTCGGGAAGGAGAAGGTAAGGACCGGGCAATTCCTGGGCCTTTTGTTTCCGCTTCTGGTACAGCTCCTGATGCACGGCGGGAGAGCGCTGACGGCTCTTTTATTGGGTGAGGAGTTGTCGTCGGTGACGGGCTTCTTTACATCGGACAGCCTGTCATACCTGTTTACCCTTGTGATCGCGTGGATCGTCAGAAGGCTGGATGGCATCTACGAGGATCAAAAACATTACCTTCTTCGCCTAAACTCGGAGGAGGAAAAAAAGGAGGTTAAAAATGAAAGTTAGGGCAGCGGATTTTCTCGTGTACGACAATGACAAGGGCGTATACGTGGAAGATCCGGAACAGATCGTCCGCGATGATGTTGAAAAGCATTATTGGCGGCACGTGATCTTGACTATCGCCAAGGACTGGCGCCTCTACCTGATGCTCGTCCCGATGCTCGTGGTATTCCTGTGCTGGCGGTACTTCCCGATGTACGAGCTCCTCGGGTGCTTCAAGGTATCTGATACGGTACTGCCTGTCTCCGAGCAGCTTTTCTCGGGCTTCTCTTACTTCAAGAGACTGCTCTTCGCGGGAGACAGCATGTCCTCGGAATTCTGGAGAGCCCTCAGGAACACCTTCATCATCAGCTTCTACGGCCTGTGCTTCGGCTTCCCCATGCCGATCATCCTGGCCCTGTTCTTCAACGAGATCAGGTCCAACGCCGCCAGAAGTGTGTACCAGGTGCTGACGTACCTTCCCAAGTTCATGTCCACCGTCGTTATGACGTCCCTGGTGACCATGCTCGTAAAGCAGGGCTCCCTCACCACCGGAATGGGCATCATCAACAGGTTCCTCACCAATGTCGGCCTTATGGATTACGAGGTAGCCAACGCGGGCCTTCTGAACAACCCCGCTTACTTCAGGACCATCTATGAGGTCAGCGGTATCTGGGAGGGCGCGGGCTACGACAGCATAGTGTTCTTCTCGGCCATCATCGCGATCTCTCCGACCAGCTACGAGGCCGCGCAGATCGATGGCGCAAACAAGTGGGCCCAGATGCGCTACGTGGTCATACCCAGTATACTGTCCACCGTGGTCATCATGCTCATCACCCGTATCGGCGGCCTTCTGAACGTCGGCTACGAAAAGGTATTGCTTCTCTACAACAACAACACCTATGTCACCGCCGACGTCGTGTCCACCTTCGCCAACCGCTACGGCATGACAGGCCAGAACCCGCAACCGGGCATAGCGTCCGCCGCCGAGATGATGAACAACCTCATCGGAATGATGCTGGTCATCGGCGCGAACACAATAGCCCGCAAGGCGTCCAACACTTCGCTCTATTGATAGGAGGGTGTCATGAAAAGAAAGCTTGAAATAACCGAGCTGATTTTTAAGATCATCAGCTACACCCTGCTTACGATTTTCGCCCTGGCCTGCCTCTATCCCTTCATTTACGCCGTGTCCGCCTCCATAAGCGGCGTTGAGGAGGTCCAGTACAACCGCGTGGTGCTCTTCCCCAAGAACGTACAGTTCCTGGCCTTCAGCAGGATGTTCAAGGACAACATGTTCTGGAATTCCTACACCAACACCCTGTTCATCACCCTATACGGCACCATCTGGGCGCTGTTCTCCTCCATTCTGGCGGGCTACGCCCTCTCCAAGAAGAGGCTCCTTTTCCGGAAGTTCTTCAACTTCTTCCTGGTGTTCACCATGTGGTTCTCGGCCGGTATCGTGCCGCAGTACTTAAACTATTTGGCCACCAGGCGTATTTTCAACAGCGTCGGTATCATGGACGACAAGTGGCTTGTCGTTATCGCCATGGGCATGGCGGCCATGAACATCATACTCCTGCGCAACGCCTTTGAGGGCGTGCCCTCCGAGATAGAGGAGGCGGCCATCGTGGACGGCGCCACGGAGATGCAGGTTTTGACCACGGTGTACATACCCATGAGCAAATCGACAATAGCCACGGTGTCGCTCTTCTTCGCCATCTCCCGTTGGAACGGATACTTCTGGGCACGCCAGATGATTTCCAACAACAACGAGCATCCTCTCCAGGTCTTTATCCGCCGTCAGCTGGAGCAATTCACAGACCCGGACATGATGGCAACATGGAGCCAGCCCTATGCCTCCGACTCCGTTATCTACGCGCTCATCGTATGCTCCATCGTCCCCATACTCGTTATCTACCCCTTCATCCAGAAGTACTTCGCGAAGGGCACCAATGTGGGCGGCGTGAAGGAGTAATACAAAGGTTTTTACCGGGCAAACCCGGTGGAACATATCTACACATATTTCTTTAGGAGGAAATGAAAAGTGAAAAAGCTCAACAAGGTTCTCGCTATCGTTCTTTCCTTCGCCCTCGTAGCGGCCCTGCTGGCCGGCTGCGGCCCGAAGATCAACACCGGCGACGATCAGACCGACCCCCCCGCGAGCACCCCCGGCGGGGACACCCAACCCCCCGAGAGCACCCCCGGCGGGGAGACCAATCCCCCCGAGCAGAAGACCGCTTCCGATATGTATCCCGATGACGGCAGCGTGACGCTCCGCATGGCCGTCGGATACAACGGAGATAAGACAGGTATCACCTATAGCGCTTCCAACATCCCCGAAGGTGGTACACTCACCGTCGCCGACGGCAACACCTACCGCTCCGGCGACCTGAAGCCGACCTGGGCCGAGCTCCAGAACGTTCTCGGCATCAAGTTCGAGGACAAGTACACCGGCAAGAGCGCCAAGGAGGAGTGGAACTACTGGGAGCCCCAGCTGGAGCAGATCGACATGATCTTCTCCGACGCCAGCATCATCAGTGAGAACGGCGAGGCCGGCGCTCTTGTGAATCTGGCTGAGTATCTGGACTACATGCCCAACCTGAAGGCGTATCTCGACGCCAACCCCATCGTCCGCCTGTCCATTGTCGCCAACACCGATACCGGCGCCTTCTACTATGGCCCCTACTTCGACGGCGTTGACGACATCGAGCGTATGTTCCTCATGCGCACCGACTGGGTCGAGAAGCTCCTGAACGGCGAGGGCGAGTTCACCGCCACCGCCAGCAACAAGACCGCTACCCCCGCTTATCAGCCCTACATGCCCAGTAGCGGCAAGATCACCATCGACAGCGCCAACTCCGACGGTACCGCCGTTATCCAGATCACCAAGGACTATGACGCCTACGGCAACATCATCGAGAAGATGAACGCCGCCGGCTCCATGGACGGTGTGGCCGCCGTCAACATGCTCCGTGAGTACATAGACAAGACCTACGGCGGCTATTACGGCACCAACCGCGCCAACCTCTACATCGGCCAGGACGCCTGCTGGGACGCTGACGAGCTTGTCGCGCTCCTGCGTTGCGTCGTCGCCAACCCCCAGACCCTCAACGGCACCGACACCATCCAGGGCATCTTCTGCCGTGAGGACGACAACCTGAACCGTCAGGTAGATACCCTCAGGGCCGCCGGCCAGCTCTTCGGCGTCCGCGGCGTTGAGTCCCGTAACGGCTACCTCTGGATCGACTCCGACGGCAAGCTTCACGACGCCCGTATGGAGGTCGAGACCTACGAGGAGCTCAAGCGCATGAACGACATGGCCAAGGAGGGCCTTATCTCCAAGTCCTGGCTCGACGGCTCCAAGGAGAACACCAAGTCCATGATGCAGAACGACATGGGCTTCATGGAGTACGACTACAACCAGACCCAGACCGGTAACAACCAGTGGCTCGACACCGACGCCGGCGAGAAGTTCACCCCCGTCATGGTCCCCGTGGCCCACTGGTATGACGGCACCAGCGAGGACGGCGTCTACATGCGCTTCACCGAGTCCTGGCGTTCCGTCAAGACCTCCAACTCCTGGGGTATTTCCAAGGCCGGTGTCGGCGATGACGAGAACAAGCTCTACGCGTGCCTCGCTCTCATCGACTATATGTACAGCCACGAGGGCACCATCCTCATGAGCTACGGCCCCGACGCCTTCCTCAAGCATGACGCCAACGGCAACGTTGTCACCTACATCTTCAATGGCGAGGAGTGGCCCGAGATTTCCGACCAGGTCGAGGCTGACGTTTGGGACCCCGACGTCGGCGCTACCTCCTACACCAACTACGCACGTTGGTATCTGGGCTCCACCCTCTCCTTCATGAAGAGCCAGGCCTTCGAGTTTGAGTGCACTCACGAGGTCGGTAAGATCGGCGGCGAGATGCTGTCCAAGGCCATCGCCCTTGGCACCATCAAGCACCCGCTCCTGAGCGTCAACACTGAGAACATGTGGTATACCTCCATGCCGACCAACCTGCCCCTTGAGCCCACCGAGAGCAAGCAGATCGCCGACTACAGCGAGCTGAACACCAAGTTCGGCACCAGCAAGGACGGCGAGAACATCCAGGTGGACATCATCCGCAACGGCTTCACTGACTCCGTCATGAAGGATCCTCAGAGCACCGCTGACAACGTGGCCAACGCCTGGAACTGCAAGGCCGCTCTTGCCATCAACGAGATGGCCCTCCAGCGCGCCCTTGAGTCCTACGAGGGCTAAGCTACCAGCTACCATTAAAGCTGACCCCAGCACATAAATCTAAAGGAATTACCGAAGCCCTCCCCGGGTGAGAGCCCGGGGAGGGGCGGAGGTCGCTTCCTCAAGAGGAGGTAGTCATGTATAAATCTCAAATAAAGGCGCAGAAGATTCTTTGCCTGGTGGCTCTGATCGTGGCAGTCGTTCTGTTCCTTTACGCGCTGGGGATCATGACCGATCTCTATGACGCGCTCTATTCGACGCTGAGCATCAGGCTTACCGAGAACAAGGATACAGGCGAGGCCGGCTATGTCGCCAAGGAGAAATCGGTCCCCGGCGCTATGGTCTACTTTAACATGCAGGAATTTGACCGGGTATTCGTTGTTTATTCCATAGTATACATCGTCATCGCCTGCTTCCTGTTCATAACTAACACCAGCACGAGACGCAGATATTATGTGTCAAACTACGTGGCCGTCGGGCTGTTCACCGCGGCAAGCGTATACATCCCGATTTTTGCCAATCCCTACATCGAGCTCTTCAAGGCGCAGTTCCTTAAGGTCGACTTCGCGGCGCTCAAGGAGTATTCGGAGACGTTCAACTCCAAGTACACCGAGTCCACCTTCTGGTTCGACGCCCAGTACATCGTATTTGGACTGATGATCTTATCGGCGCTCCTCCTGGTGGCCTGCACCGTGTGGAAGGCTATGCTCATGAAGGAAGAGAGGGCGCTGGTGGCAGAGGGGAGGAAGGCTTAAATGAAAACAAAGTCCGCTGAGGACCTCTATATCCAAAAAGACAGGATGAGGTATGTCAAGAACTCCGCCTGCTCCAACCTTTGCTATCTTGCCATCCTTTTCGATGTTTTCTATTTCGTCCTCCTTTACCGTCAGGATGTGGAGACCTACTACTACACCATCCAGATCGGCGCCTCCATAGTCTACAACCTTATATTCCTGCTGGCCGTGTTCCTCTCCTCCGAAGGCGTGAAGCACTACGGCAAGAATTACTCACTGATCCTCCTCGTCGCCGGAGCGATGCAGGTGGTCAGAATCTTCGTGATACCCATGCGGGCCCACAACGCCGTTATCGGCGAGGCCACCGTTATGAGCGGCTTTACATTCACCAAGTGCTTTATTTACCTTGCCGTCTCGGCGGCCTGCCTTATTTTCTCGGCGGTGCTGAACGTCATCAGGTGCAACCAGCTCGAGGCGCACATAAAGTCCCTCGGGGAAAAGGCGTAAGGGGGAGGCGGATATATGGCGACACTGAGTTTACAGCATATCGATAAGATATACGACAACAATGTCCAGGCCGTATTCGACTTCAACCTGGACGTCAAGGACGGTGAGCTCATCGTCCTGGTCGGCCCCTCCGGTTGCGGAAAGTCCACCACCCTGCGGATGGTCGCCGGACTTGAGGATATCTCAAACGGCAAGCTTTTGCTGGACGGCAAGGACATCACCCAGACCCCGGCGAAGGACCGCGACATGGCCATGGTGTTCCAGAGCTACGCGCTTTACGGGCACATGACCATATATGAAAACATGGCGTTCTCCCTGACGCTTCGCAAGGAGGACCCAAACGTCATCCATAAGAAGGTACTGGCGGCGGCTGAGGTCCTGGGCCTCACCAGCCAGCTCAACAAAAAGCCCGCGCAGCTGTCCGGCGGACAGAGACAGCGCGTGGCCATGGGCCGCTCCATCGTCCGGAACCCCAAGGTGTTCCTGTTCGACGAGCCCCTTTCCAACCTTGACGCGAAATTGCGCGGCGCCACCCGCCGTGAGATACTGCTCCTGCACAAGAGGCTCCAGGCCACCATGCTCTACGTCACCCACGACCAGACCGAGGCTCTGACCCTGGCTGACCGTATCGTGTGCATGTCCATGGGCCATGTCCAGCAGGTCGGCACGCCCCTTGAGCTCTACGATTCCCCGGACAACGTGTTCGTGGCAAGCTTCATCGGACTTCCTCCCATGAACTTCTACGACGTGAAGGTCTCGGGTAACGAGCTGGTGGGCAACGGCTTCAAGGCCGCCCTCACTCCCGAGGAGAAAAAAATCCTGGCCGCCTACGAGGGCAAGGAGATCACTCTGGGCGTCCGTCCGGAGAATTTCACCGAGGGCAACGACATCAAGGTCACCGTTACGAACAACGAGAACCTGGGCATGAACACCCTGGTCTACGGCAACGTTGGCAACACGGGCGTCAAGGTCACCGCCAAGCTCAAGGGCTGGAAGAATTACAAAAACGGCGACACCGCCGGCTTCTCCATTGTAAGGAAGCACTTCTTCGACAAGGAGACCACCAAAGCGATAAGGGGGGATAAGTGATGGCGGATAAGAAAACGAAGGCCCCAAAGGAGAAAAACCCCAACAAGGGTTTTGTCCACGCCCTGAAGGAGATGTGCCGTAAGTTCATCGTCTCCCTCAAGCGCAGGCCCCAGAATATCGCTATGGCCGCGTTTATCATCGCCTTCCTGGTCTATTCTCTGAATCTGTCCACCTTCTCCAACACCACCGCCAAGCTCCTGCTTACGAACATGGGACTTGCGGAGTTCGCGATCATGCTCCTGTCCATGCTGTCGCTGGTGTGCTTCATGAACGCCTTCCAGTACCGCAAAAAGGTCAACGTGCCCATGCTGGTGCTGATGCTTATCATGGTAGCCATCATCATCGGCTGTGATGTGTTCTACATCAACGCCGTCAACACCGTCCAGGGCGATCCTCAGACGGCCGTGGCGATCACCAAGGAGACGGCTTACATCGCGTACGCGCCCTATTACCTCACCGTGCACATCATCATTTTGTGCGTCGGCGTGGCTCTCACCGCGCTTATGCCTGTGTACAAGAAGCTCCTTCGGAAGATCAACACCAACATTGAGGTCGAGGGCAACAGCGACATGGGCGCCATCGATCTGGCAAGCGAATAACTAAACCGAGCAGGCCCGAGAGGGCCTTGAGCTGATGGGAGGCCCGGGCGACGAGCCTCCCGTAAGCTAAGAGGAGCATCCATGAGCAAAAAGGATAAAAAGGGCGCGCCCCAGGAGGAGCAGTTCAAGCCGGCGGAATATTACGAGCTGAAAACCAAGGCCGTTGACGACCTGGTCACGGCCAATAAGGAGAATTCACCGCCCGTCCCGAAAAAGGAGATAGACAAGTACAAATCGGGGCTGAAGTTCAAGATTCCCGAGTGGATCAAGATGTGCTTCATAAAGTGGTGGTTCGCCGGTTGCGTGTGCTTCTTCTTCCTGTGGGGGCTGGGCCTGAGAAACGGGCTCGATATCATAGTCATCGTGGGAGTGGTCCTGGGGATGGTCAACGACCTCCTGGTGAACAACGCCATGAGATTTTTGGAATCGGAACCCGGTTCCAGCGCGAAATACATGATGTTCCCCAAAAAGGGCTATTACAGTTTCCCCATGAATATACTTTACTCCGTTCTGGTCTTTTTCCTGGAGTACAAGCTCTATGAGAAGATAAATATGGCCATAAACGAGCTCAAGGGCGTGACCGATCCGACGACGGTGGCCCCGGAGCTGGGAGTAGAGCCGCTTATATTCGGACTTTTCTATCTGGCGATCGACATGCTCTTTGTGATGATGAAGAACGTCTTTGTAAAGATATTTGACGACGCCAAAAAGAAAGCCGCTCGATGAGGAGTTTGAAATGACTCAAATCTTATACCGCGGAAGTACGTCCGCCTGTTTTGAGATAGAGGGGACGGCCCCCCACTTCTCCCGGTGCCCCTACGATGTGTATGTGGACGGGGAGAGGAGGCTCCGCGGCGACACCAACGTTTTCTCGCTCTACGGGCTCAGGCCCGGGAGTGAGTACGATGTTGAGGTGCGCTTTGACGACGGCGCGGCCGACAATGTCGCGCTCAAGACGGCATGCGAGACCTGCGCTTTGTCGGTGAGGGACTTCGGCGCGGTGGGCGACGGCGTCCATGAGGACACCGCCTCTCTCCAGGCGGCCATAAACTTCACCCCGGACGGCGGAAGGCTCGTGTTCCCGGCGGGGACATACCTCACACTGCCGCTGTCGCTGAAAAGCCACATCACCATCGAGCTTCAGGAGGGCGCCACCGTACTCGGGTCCACCGACAGGGAGCGCTATCCCGTGATAACCGGCCTGGCGACGGACCCGGTCACGGGAGATGAGATACCTCTCGCCAGCTTTGAAGGGCTCGAAAGGCCCGCGTATCAGTCGCTTATCCAGGGTTCCTTCTGCGAGGACGTGGCCATTGTGGGCCCCGGCACCGTGGACGGCAACGGCCAGAACGGCGACTGGTGGCAGGGGTTTGAGAGCTTCCCGGCGGCGAGGCCGCGTGTCTTATTCCTGAACAGGTGCAAGAACATAACTCTCCACGGGGTCACGGTGAAAAACGGCGCCACCTGGCACATACACCCGTTTTTCTCCAAGGACGTCTCCGTTCTCAACTGCTTTATCACGGCTCCCAAGGACAGCCCCAACACCGACGGGTGCAACCCGGAGAGCTGTGATACCGTAAACATCATCGGCTGTAAATTCTCAGTCGGTGACGACTGCATCGCCATCAAATCCGGCAAGCTGGAAATGGCTGTGAAGTATAAGGCCCCCGCGGACCGCTACACCATCCGCAACTGCCTCATGCAGTTCGGACACGGTGCGGTGACATTGGGGAGCGAGGCCTCGGCCGGTGTGACGAACCTCAGTGTGACCCAGTGCCTTTTCAAGGCGACGGACAGGGGACTCAGGATAAAGTCCCGCCGTGGCAGGGGAAAGGACAGTGTGATCACCAATATCCTCTTTGACAACATCAGGATGGAGAGGGTCCTCACGCCGATAGTCATCAATCTGTGGTACAACTGCTGTGACCCGGACTGCCACGACGAGTATGTCTGGAGCCGGGAGAAGCTGCCGGTCGACGACAGGACACCCCGCATGGGTTCCTTCACCTTCCGTAACATGGAATGTGTTGACACTGAGGTCGCCGCCTGCTACATAGACGGCCTTACAGAGATGCCCATCGAGAGCGTCACGCTGGAGAACATAAGCGTCTCCTTCGCCGACGACGCACAGCCCGGGCTCCCCGCCATGCAGGAGTTCATGGAGCCCAAGCGCAAGCTGGGGCTTTACATGAACAACGTCCGGAGCATCACGGTCAAGAACGTGAAGCTCGAAGGTGTGGAGGGGGAGAGGCTCATCGCCATTAACAGCGAGCGCGTCGAGACCTCCGGGTTTGACGGCGATCAAACCGTTGTTTCCTGACCCCACAGCAAAAATCATGTGTAAGGAGACAAATCTATGTCGTATTTGACCCTGAAAGATATAAACAAGATCTACCCCAACGGCTTCCACGCGGTGCACGATTTCAACCTGACCATTGAGAAGGGCGAGTTCATCGTGTTCGTCGGGCCCTCCGGTTGCGGAAAATCCACCACCCTGCGCATGATCGCGGGACTGGAGGACATATCCAAGGGCGACTTCTATATCAACGACAAGCGCGCCAATGAGATGGGCCCCCGTGAGCGTGAGATAGCCATGGTATTCCAGAGCTACGCCCTCTATCCCCAGATGACCGTCTATGACAACATCGCCTTCG
>CANQUO010000016.1 GCA_947627085.1 uncultured Oscillospiraceae bacterium | reverse complement strand
CTTCTCATATGTCCAACAACGGCCTGAGATATTCAGCGGCACCGTGCGCGAGGCGCTGACCTATGGCGTGGGCCGGGAGGTCACGGACGAGGAGCTCATGGAGGCCGCCCGGATAACGGGAATAGCCGAATACATCGACAGGCAGCCCGAGGGGCTGGATACGCAGATCGCTCCCTCTGGCGGTTCCCTGTCCGGCGGGCAGGTCCAGCGGCTGGTGCTGGCCCGGGAGTTCCTGCGGGGCGCGGACGTGCTTCTGCTTGACGAGCCCACCTCGGCCCTGGACGCCCAGACGGCCAGGGGGGTCCAGGACGCTGTGCTCACTACCTTCTCCGGCAAGACCATCATCATGGTCACTCACGATCTGAACCTCACCCGCGATGTGGACAAGATCGTGGTCCTGGAGGACGGGGAGCTGGTGGGCCAGGGGACCTACGACAGCCTTATGGCCGCCTGCCCGCTGTTCGGCGAGATGGTGGCCGCCCAGGCCAGAGAGAGGGAGGCGGAGCAATGAAGGCGATAAAACGCTACGTCAATATCTTCCGGGGCGTGAGACTGCCCTGGATATCCATGCTTGTACTCCTGATCGTATCGGTGATCGAGGTGACTCTGGGGCTTGCCAGCGTGGAGCTGACGGCGTCCATCATCGACGCCAGCCAGAGTGCCATAGACGGGCAAAGGCTTGTCCGCTACGCGGTGAACCTGGCCCTCACCGTGGCCGCCACCGTGTTCGAGACGTATTATGGCGGCCTTGTGGATCAGAAGATCGGCGCGGGCGTGCGCGTGAAGATTTGGGACAAGCTGATGCGCCTGCCCCTGTGCTACTACGACACCGAGAGCGCCAACGACCTGGTGAGCCGTGTCACGTCGGACCCCGGCTCCGCCAGCACGTACATCACCGTGGGCATAAGCTGTATCACCACGGTCTACGCCACAGTTACGGCGTTCACCCAGCTTTTCAAGTTCCACACCGGCCTGGCCACATGGTCGCTGCTGATCATCCCCGCCACCATCGGCATTGGCGCGATATACTCCGTACTCTCCTACCACTCCTCCCTGCTGGGGACCAGAGCCTCCGCCAAGACCGTGGGCTACATGACCGAGCACGTACACAATCTGCGGCTCATCAGGGCCCTGGGCACCGAGGGGTACGAGAAGAACAAGTCCATGGCCATCTTCAAGCGCCAATACTGGACCGATCTTTACGCCCAGAGCACCGTCGGTTACATCGCCATCAGCATCCAGGTCCTTGGATGCATGTCCCTGGCCATATCCTTTGTGGCCGGCGGCAAGATGGTGAACGACGGGACCCTGAGCGTGGGGACGCTTATCATCTTTTACGGCTTCTCGTCCATGGTGTCGATACACCTGTCAAACCTGTTCATGGCTTTCGGCTCCATTATCGGCGCCAACGGCGCCCTGAAGAAAGTGTCCCAGCTGCTGGAGCAGGCGGATGAGACAGGCGGCGGCCAGGCCGTTGACGGCGAGGAGGACATCGTTCTGGAGAACGTCTCCTTCGCCTATAAGGACGTGCCGGTGCTGTCCGATATTTCCTGCCGTTTACCCCGGGGCAAGGTCACGGCCATCGTGGGCACCAACGGCGCGGGTAAATCCACTGTACTGAAGCTGCTGGAGCGGATGTACAAGCCGGACAGCGGCCGCATACTCTTTGGGGATAGGGATGTGGAGGATTACAGCCTGGACTCCTGGCGGCGGGCACTGGCCATCGTGGCCCAGGACACGCCCCTCATGTCCGGTACGGTGCGGGAAAACCTGACCTACGGCTTAGAGCGGGAGATCGGCGAGGAGGAGCTTGAAAAGGCGGCAAGGCTGGCCAATGCCTACGACTTCATTATAGAGACTCCCGGCGGCTTCGACGCGGAGGTGGGCCCCGGTGGGAGCAATTTCTCCGGCGGTCAGAGACAGTGCCTGGCCATCGCCCGTGCGGTGCTCCGTTCCCCCCGGTATCTCCTTTTGGACGAGGCCACCAGCAATCTGGACGCCAAGTGCGAGGATCAGGTGTCCACTGCTCTCGACCACCTGATGGAGGGCCGCACCACCGTGATGATTGCCCACAGCTTCCGGGCCACTCTGGCCGCGGATCAGGTCATCGTCATGGACAACGGCCATATCGTGGGCATGGGCACACCGGAGGAGCTGCTCCGGACCAACGCATATTATCAGACCTTCGCCCGTCGCGGCGAAAAGGAGGCAGTATGAAAACAAAAGTGACAAAGCTCTATGACGTGGAGCTCATTCCCACGCCGGAGGGCATCCCGGACTGGCATGTGGACGAAGCCAGTGTGGACGCTCTGCTGGAGGCCCTGGCCGCCCAGCGCTCCACGGAGACGGAGGTCCGGGAGGTTCAGATTGGGGACACGGTCTTTTGTGCCGCCGGTGGGAAATACGCCGGTCGGACCGTCCTCATCTACCCGGGCCGGAGCATGCCCGGAGCGGAGGCGGCGGAGAAAGCCGTTCTCGGTTCCGCTCCCGGCGGCACGGTGGAGACGGAGCTCAGTGGCGCGCCCGCCCTCCTCACGGTGAAGAGGATCGTCCGCCGCGCACCGGCCGAGATCGACGATGCGCTTATCCGGGACGAGAACATCGACGGCGTGGACACCGTGGAGGGCTACCGGGTGTACATCAAAAATAAGACCGAGGAGCAGAACCGCTCTCTCTCCGCCAAGCACCTGTCCGCGGCCATCCGGGAGGAGCTGATCGCCAGAAGCGAATATGAGGTGGACGAGGCGGAGCAGGAGACGTGGACGGACAAGGCCGCCAAGGAGATGCTGGAGATGTACGAGCAGGAGGGCATCGACCCCCATGTTCCCGAGGAGGGGACGGACTTTCTGACGGACGAGGAGGTAATGGAAAACTTCAAAAATCAGCTCCGCCCGCAATTCCTCGCCCTGGCCGTGAGCCGGGCCTTCTGCGCCAAATACGGCGTCTCCTTCGGAGAGGAGGAGCGGAAGCTCTACGCCGATAACGGCTATACCGGCGAGCAGGCGGAGGGAAGCTTTATGGACTCCAAAATGTGGGAGATTCTCTACAACATAGCCCTTAAGAGATTGGAGGAAGCGAAATGATCCAAGAGGCAACAGCCAAGACCTTTGACAGTCTCATCGACACCGAATACGCCGTGGTGGACTGCTACGGCGACTACTGCGGGGCGTGCGTTATGCTGGAGCCCGTCTATAAGGAGGCCGCCGCGGACCTGGCCGGTATCCGGTTTATTGAGATCAACATCACCCATGAGTGGGACATCGCCGAGCGGTTCGGCATCGACGCCATGCCCACCCTGCTCTTTTTCCGGGGCGGCAAGGAGGTACACCGCATAGAGGGGAGCATGGACCGGGAGGAGCTTAACCGGCAAATCGCGGTCATGCTCTATGAATAAGGAGGCGCGGCCATGGGAAGGATTCGTGTGAATGAGGACCCGGAGATAGTGCGCAAGATTCGTGAGGGCCTGAAGCGAACCGGCGGCTACTGCCCCTGCCGCACTGAGCGCAAGCCCGAATATAAGTGCGTCTGCCAGGAGTTCAAGGCCCAGTGCGCCGACCCGGATTTTGAGGGCTACTGCCACTGCAAGCTCTACTACAAGGAAAAGTGAGCTAAACTCCCCTCTCGGATAAGATATGCTCCCCCTATCAGAGACAGCGAAGAGGAAAAGCACTGTCAAGATAGTGGGAGCATTTCTGCCACACAAGCTCTCCGGCTTTTTGAGATACCATGCGTTATAGTCTCAGACAGCGCGGTTGATCTGAGGACGCTTATAATATGTACTATTCCGCCCCGGTTCTCTCCTCCAGCGCCATCATCGCGAGGCAAAATCGCTCCCACCATGTCAATGCTGTCAGTGACGGGTCGCCGTCGCGGATACGTAGGGTGCGGCGAATCTCCTTGGGGATCACCACGCGGCCCAGATCGTCTATCCTGCGTACTATGCCAGTTGCCTTCATTTTGAAGTCCTCCTGTCTCTATTTGTATCGACAGGAATTAGTATCCGCTGTTTTCACGGCAATATTCAAATGCCGCAATTTGCCATAAAAACGCCCCCGGCGGACCGGGGGCGCGGGGGAGGGAGGATATCAGATGACGTTAGTCCTCTGAGTGACTGTGCTTATCATGGTTGCGCTTTCGGCGTAGAAGTATACTATTGCGTAGTAGGGGATGTTGAGGTATTCAGTGGAATATTCGATTGAAACCATACAAACGGACCTGTTGCTATCCTGCATGTCCGGGTGATCCATCGAATAAAATGTCTCCTCGACCTCCCATTGGCCGTTGATATACCGATATACTTGGCTTTACTTGACAAGAAAACAAGGGAAATGCGGAGAAAGACAGATAACAGATTTTTCAAGTTTGATGAAGAGGACCGTGTAGTATCATTTGACAGTAGAAAATACATTAAAGAAACACCAGTATGCAAGTTAAGACCTTTTGGCAAGAAATACGGCATAAAGGGCTATTCACGCATGAGTCAATGGCGGCTCTATACCTCAATAATGACTTTGCCAAAAGATGCAATTAAGGAAATAGTTGAAGAATTGATTGCACAAGATAAGGTATACAACATACACAGTGAAGATATTAAATTCCTTGAAAGTAAGAACATACCAAGTTATGAGTTGACCTATTCCAAAGGAAGCGGTTATGTGGATTTGGGTAGGCTGTTTATTATAGACAAAAGTAAAATGCTATTTGATGACGAGAGTGACGACACAACAGACAAAGACACACCAGACGATGAACACATTGAAGATGATGATTTACCGTTTTAAGGAAAAAGAGCGTGGATTATTCCACGCTCTTTCTTTATTTTACCAAGCCTTATGAGTAATTAAATTATTGCTTGACAATTGATTCGTATATTATTTTTGTCTGTTCTGCCAAATCAATATACATAGTGTAATCCATTAAGCATTCTCCCGTATGCCACAAGACAAAGTTGTCCTTAAACAGGGATTGAAGTTCTTCTTCAGTAAACGACTGTTTTAACTCGTCACTTATAATTAAACCATTTTGAATAAATAAATCAAGCAACTCGTCCGCGGGTAATTCGCACATTTCTTTGTAGGTGTACGCACCTTTGGCTTCGTTCGCAGTAACAGTATAACTATCTTTTTTCATCGTATCAGAGGGTTCTTGTTGTTTGTCAGAAATTCGTTCCTGTTGTTCATTTCCCTCATTATTACAAGCATTTAAGGTTAATATACAAACCAACACCATTACAAAAGATAATACCTTTTTCATATTTTTCCCTCCAATTCAAAAAATGTAAGTCAGTTAATATAAATGCAAATTCTCCGAAAATAGTTCGTTACCTGTAAGACCAGACTTGATATTGATTTCGCTTGCCGCCCCAATGTTAAATCTCATGGAGCAGCCAGTCAGACGTAAAACACAGGCTATTATCA
This sequence comes from uncultured Oscillospiraceae bacterium, assembly GCA_947627085.1. Classification (GTDB taxonomy): domain Bacteria; phylum Bacillota; class Clostridia; order Oscillospirales; family Oscillospiraceae; genus RUG626. Next base: position 12,530 of record CANQUO010000016.1, on the reverse strand, counting down.
AAGGAAAGCCATCAACTTTTTTATACCGTTACGTTCCTTTCTCAAATAACATCATACCACATATCATTACGCAGAAAATGCGCATTTTCAAAAAATTTAATGCAAGTTTGGGTCGCAATTTCAACGTAAACCCCAAATCAACACAATTTTAGACTATATACTATTTTCGCGGCAAGTATTTCCGCGAATTTCCGGCGTATCGCGATACGCCGGCTTGTTTATACTGATCTTCTATAAAGATTACATAAGCTGTCTGAAATAGAGGCCGCCGGTGCGGGGGGCCAGGGACGGGGCGCCGTTTTTGTACTGGTCTATGACGGTCTTGACCTCCTCCGGTGTCTCCACCGTGAAGCTCAGAGTCAAAAAGTCAAGCTTGGGGAGCCTTTTTTCCGCAATGTGGAGGGGCACGGAGTTTAAAAGTGTGCCGTAACGGCGCTCCTGGCATATGATTGGGAATTTGACGCCCCGCCGGTCCGTCAGCTCCCGGCGGCCGCCGCATTTGCCGCACCCGCCCTTGCCCCTCACCGGGCAGGCGCGAAAGCGCATGAGGGGCAGGCGCCCGTAGGCCACTATCCCCCGGGGGAGCGCGCCGCCCAGGGCGGCGATCTTATTCATGCCCAGCTCAAAGGACACGGTGGCGGCGGCAAGACCCAGCCGGCCAAGCTCCGAGAGCGCCCAGGTGTTCATCACGTTGAGCCCCGGGCCGCCGTAGACCTCCATCCCCAATCTTCTGCCCAGCTCCACGCCGTAGAGGTTGTCGCACATGATTTTTCCCGCGCCCCGGTCCCGGAGGGCCGCCAGGCGTTTTTCCAGCTCCACGCCGTCGAAGCTGAGGGCCGGGAGCTCAATTATCAACATTTCCCCATGTTTTTCCACAAGGTCCGGACTTTTTTCGGCCTCATTTACCGGCAAAATCACTTTATCGAGGGAAAAATCCCACGGAATTTGTAAAATCCGGTCGAAGCGTCCCCAAATCTCCGTGTTTTTTCCACTATCTGTGGAATATCGCCCCTCCGGGATGGCGTCATATGTCGGAATTTCGATTATGTTAACATCTCCCGGCCTCCCCCGGAGCCGGGTCAAGCTGTCCAGGGCCTCCCGGCGCATACCGTTGAGGGACGACGCGGACAGCATGAGCCCCGGGGCCACCTTCGCCTCAAAGCTCCGCACAAAATAGGGCGTCCCGCCGGTCTTTTCAAGGCATTTTTTCGCCGCTTCGGCGTCTGTGGGCCGGTTCAGGGCGCCCTGGGGCTTATCGCCGGCGACGGATACGCTCTCCCCCTCACAATTTACCGTGAGGACCGCGTCCTCAGGGGTCATTTCAAATTTCATGTCGACCGGCACGGACTGCCTCTCGCTCCGGTAGAGCCCCGCCAGCTTTCCCAGTACCCCTTGGGTGGCGGCGACGTCCTCCTTTTCCCGGTAGCCGAACATCGTCTCGTCCCGCCTGCCCGTCATGTATCCGTCGGTAAAGCCGCTCCGGGAGAATACGGCCCGCAGTGTCTCCTCGTCCACCGGCTCGCCGGCAAGGGCGGCGCGCACCGCCGTGACGGCCGCGGCCACGTACTCGGGGCGCTTCATCCGGCCCTCGATCTTGAAGGAGGTCACCCCGGCCTCGGCCAGGGCCCTTGCGTATTTTATGTGGGACATGTCCTTTAAGGAAAGGGCGTGTCCCCGCTCGCCGTTATTGAAATCAAGGCGGCATGGCTGGGCGCAGCAGCCCCGGTTGCCGCTCCGGCCGCCCAGCATGGAGCTTAAATAGCACTGCCCCGAGGCGCACATGCACAGCGCCCCGTGTATAAATACCTCCGTCTCGATACCGCACCGGGCGGTGATGTACTCTATCTCCTTTAATGTGAGCTCCCTTGCCAGCACCACACGGGAAAAGCCCAGGTCTGCGGCCATTTTCGCCCCGTCCAGATTGTGTATCGTCATTTGAGTCGAGGCGTGGCGGGGGATGTCCGGCACGCGCCTGCGGAACCTGGCGGCCACGCCCAGGTCCTGGATTATCACCGCGTCCGCCCCGGCGTGAGCTATCTCGTTGATGGTATCGTCGAGCATCGGAAGCTCCGGATCCATCACCAGCGTATTCACCGTGACGTGTGTCTTGAGCCCCCGGACATGGCAATAGGAGACGGCCTTGGAAAGCCGTCCCTCACCGAAATTTTCGGCGCTCTGCCGGGCGTTGAAGCCCCCGGCGCCGAGATACACAGCGTCCGCCCCGCACCGTGCGGCGGCGACGAGCTGTTCCCAGCCCCCGGCGGGGGCCAATACCTCAACCATTCTCCCGTCTCCTCAGAAAATCCCCGGCCTCGGCCTTCACATCGCAGGGGATATATAATATCTCGTTGGGGTGGGGCGCGGCGTCCCGCTTATCCCCCGTCTCCGTCAGAATCTCGCTGACCTCGAAGCTCTCCGCCCTACGCCCCGGGGACAAGACCTCAAGGGTCTCGCCCACCTTGAAATTGTTCCGTTGCCTCACCTTTAAAAATCCGTCCCGGTTTTCCAGCACGTTCCCCACGAACACGCACTCGTGGCGGTAGCGGCCGTCGTTTGCGTGGTTGTTCCGGACGTAACCGTGGTAAAAGCCGTCGGAGTAGGGCCTGTGCTTCACGCCCTCCAGCTCCCGGCGGCAATATTCCAAATCCCCGCCGTCCATGGCCATACGGTAGGCGTTGACCACGCTTGCCACATAGTAGGCGGTTTTCATCCGTCCCTCGATTTTAAATGACGTGACCCCGGCGGCCGCAAGCTCGTCCAGCATGTCTATACAGCAAAGGTCGTGGGAGCTCAGGATAGCCGTGCAGCCCCCGTCCTCCACGATAGGGAAAAACTCCCCGGGCCGCTTCTCCTCCATGAGGGCATAGCTCCACCGGCATGGCTGGGCGCACTCGCCACGGTTGCCGCTCCGGCCCGTAAGATATGAGCTTATGACGCACCGGCCCGACACCGCCATGCACATGGCCCCGTGGACGAAGGCCTCCAGCTCCAGAGCTTTCGGCGTCATGGCCCGTATTTTCGCTATGTCCTCAACGGTCGTCTCCCGGGCCAGGACTATCCGCTTGACGCCAAGCTCATGGTAGGCCGTGGCGGCGGCGTAGTTCATACAGCTCGCCTGGGTGGACAGGTGTATCTCCAATTTTGGCGCGGCCCTGCGGACCTGGGCAATAACGCCCAGGTCCGAGACGATTACCGCGTCCACGCCCATGTCGTACAGCGCCACGGCGTACTCCCCGGCAAGGGGTATCTCCTCGTTTTTCGCAAGGGAGTTGAGGGCCACATAGAGCCGCTTTTTCTCCCGGTGGACCCGCTCCGACGCTAAAGCCAGGGCGCTTTTGTCAAAGCCAGCAGACTTCGCCCTCAGCTGTAAAAGCTCCCCGCCCACGTAGACGGCGTCCGCGCCAAACCTCAGCGCCGCCTCCAGGCTCTCCATATCCCCCGCCGGGGCCAAAAGCTCCGCGCCCATTCTCACTTACCCGTGGAGCCGAAGCCCCCGGCGCCGCGCTGTGTGTCGGAAAGCTCGCCGACCTCCACAAAGTCCGTGAACGCCACGGGCATGACCACCATCTGGGCGATTCTCTGCCCCGGGGACACGGTCGCGGGCTTATTTGAGTGGTTCATCAGCGCCACCATGTACTCCCCCCGGTAGTCCGAGTCCGCCACGCCCACCTTGTTAGCCGGGGCGAGGCCGGACTTTGAGGCAAGGCCGCTCCGGGCGAAGATGAAGGCCGCGTAGCCCACGGGTATCTCGGCGGCGAGGCCCGTATGTATGAACACCGTCTCCCCGGGGGCTATCACGATGTCCTTATCCAGCACGGCGCACAAGTCCGCCCCGGCGGCAAACTCCGAGCCCCTCGCCGGTATCACCGCCCGGGGATCGAGCTTTTTTATTTTTACAGTCACCTTTTCCATATCATGTTTCCCTTTCTCTGTCTTTTCCGGCGCTTATGGCCGGGATAGCGGAGCCGTCACCTTCGCGCGTTCACGTACCGCGCCGCCGCGCTCCCCGCCACGGCCCCGTCGGAGGCCGCCGTCACCAGCTGCCGGAGGGCCTTTGCCCTGCAATCCCCGGCCGCGTAGACGCCGGGGACGCCGGTCTCGCAGTCCTCCCCGGCCAGGATGTAGCCGGCGTCGTCAAGTCTGCACACGTTCTCAAACCGCTTCGTATCCGGTATCATGCCGATGGCGGTAAAGACGCCGGGTGTGGGAAGCTCCCGCTCCTCCCCTGTCTCAAGATTTTTGACCACCATGGCCCGAACGCGCTTATTTTCGTCAGCCAAAATCTCCACGGGCACGCAAGGCGTCAAAAATTCAACATTCGTCTTGCCCTTCGCCGCCTCCACAAGGCGCCGCTCGGCCCGGAATTCCCGCCGCCGGTGGACGATGTAGACCCTCTCGCATATCCCCGCAAGGTATAGGGCGTCCTCAAGGGCCGTGTTGCCGCCGCCCACCACCGCAACGGGCCTCTTTCTGAAAAAGGCCCCGTCGCATGCCGCGCAGGTGGACACTCCCCTGCCCGAGAGCTCCGACGCCCCGGGGCAGTCCAGCTTGCGGTGCCCCGCGCCGGTGGCGATTATGACCGCGAGGGCCTCAAAATCCCCCTTATTTGTGTGGACGAGCTTCGTCTCCCCGGTAAGCTCAACGCCCGTGACCTCGGCGCTTTTGAGCTCCGCGCCGGCCTTCAGCGCCTGCTTTTGCCAGTTGTCCGCCAGACGCCAGCCCTCGATGGACTCTATGGCCGGAAAATTCTCCACGTTCTGGGAGTTTATTATCTGCCCGCCGCAGACCGTGATCTCAAGTATAAGCGTGGAAAGTCCCGCCCTGCGGGCGTAGACCGCCGCGGTCAGCCCCGCCGGGCCGCCGCCGATGATTATAAGATCGTACATACGCGCCTCCGAAAATAAAAACCTGTATGTAGTATAACACAACTTTAAATAAATTGACATGCATCGAGGAAAGATTTATAATGTTTTCATTAAAGAAAGGAGGATAGCCCTATGGCTGAAATAATAAATCGCGATTCCTTTGATGAAAAGGTCCTGAAAGCCGGAAGGCCCGTGGTGGTGGACTTCTTCGCCACCTGGTGCGGGCCCTGCCGGATGCTTGCCCCCATACTCGACGAGGTCGAGGGCGAGAAGGCCGGCGAGGCCGACTTTTACAAGGTGGACGTCGACCAGTCCCCGGAGCTTGCCATGACCTACAACGTGATGAGCGTGCCCACCCTCATGCTCTTTAAGGACGGCGCCCCCGCCGGGACGTCCGTGGGGCTTGTGGGAAAGGACGAGCTTGAGGCATTCATCGGCTAAAACTATCCCCCCACGTAAACCGTGGGGGGAAGGCTTTTATATATCGGCAAAGACCTCTATCTCCTCCGGGGTGAACTCCGGGGCGGGCTCCGCGTCCTTTTCCTTCTTTTTAAGGGAGCTCAAAAGGTCCGCTATCCGCTCACGGAATACGATGATGGCCGTCACTGCGGCTATCGCCAGCGCCACGGTGGAAATGACAAGCGCCAATTTCTTTTTATCCACGGTCTGACCTCCCTTCCATATATTTTATTTTACACTATTTCATCCGATAATTCAATACCCACGGGCATTATTTTCTCCGGAAAGTAACGGTTTTTGTCCAAACTATGTCATTGCAACGCCATAAAAAGGCCCTCAGCGCCCAAAAATAGTGTTTTTAACATCTTGTGCGCCAAGGGAAAATGTATTATAATAAAGAACACAACTTCACCTGAAAGGGGTGTATGTATGGTCAGATTCAAAACGAGCCGGGGGACGATATCCATCGCGCCCGAGGTCATCACTACCCTGGTGGGGGACGCGGCCACCAGCTGCTTCGGCGTGAAGGGCATGGCTATGCGCTCCGTCACCGACGGACTTGTACATCTTCTGAAGCCCGAGGCCATGGGCCGGGGCGTCCACATCGCTTACGGGGAGGATTATATCCTCATTGACCTGCACATTATCATCGACCAGGGCGTGAATATCCCCGTCCTGTGCAGCAGTATAATCAGCGAGGTCAAATACAAGGTCACCGAGGCCACCGGTATCGACGTCAAGTCCGTTGACGTGTTTGTCGACTCGGTAAGTATTGATTGATGGAGGACAAAGCCTTGGTACAGACGATAGATGCCGCCCTGATTAAGACCATGATAATCTCCGGCGCGGCGCTTTTGGAGCAGAACAAAAAACAGATAAACGAGCTCAACGTCTTTCCCGTCCCCGACGGCGACACCGGCACCAACATGAGCCTGACGCTCAATTCCGGCGTCACCGCCCTCAAATCCGACAGCTACGACACCGTCACCGCCTGCGCCGACGCCGTGGCCAGCGCCCTTCTGCGGGGCGCCAGGGGAAATTCCGGCGTCATACTCTCCCTCCTCTTCCGGGGCATCGGCAAGAGCCTCAAGGGCAAGGACGTCTGCTCCGCCGCTGAGTTTGCCGCCGCCCTCACCCGGGGCGTGGAGGTGGCCTACAAGGCCGTCATGCGGCCCACCGAGGGGACGATACTCACCGTCTCCCGCCTCACCGCCGACGCGGCCCGTACATACTGCGAGTCCGGCGACGACTTTGAGGAACTTTTTGACGCGATGATCGCCGCCGGGGACAAGGCCCTGGCCGGGACCATCGACCAGAACCCCGTCCTGAAGAAGGCCGGCGTGGTGGACGCGGGCGGCAAGGGCTTTATGTATATCCTTCGCGGTATGCTCTCCGCCCTTATGGGTAAGCCCGTGGAGCACGTTGCGTCCGAGGAGGATGGCGAGAGTGAGGGCGCCGATTTCGCGAATCTCTCCGACGAGGAGATAACCTTCGCCTTTGACACCGTGTTCATCGTCCGGAAGAAGGACCCGGATGTGGACCTCGACCCATTCCGGGAGTATTTGAGCTCCATCGGCGACAGCCTGGTGATAGGCGAGGACGACGAGGCCTTCAAGGTCCACGTCCACACCAACACCCCCGGCGACGCCCTGAACGCCGCCCAGCAGTACGGGGTGCTGGAGCTTGCGAAGATCGAGAACATGGTCACCCAGCGCGACGACCTGGCCGCCGGACGCAAGGCCCAGTCCACCGACGACCTGGAGGCCGTGGAGAAGGAGCTGGAGGCCATGGAGCAGTCCGGGCCCGTGGACGTGCCGCCGGAGAAGCCCTACGGCCTGGTGGCGGTGTGCGCCGGAGCCGGTATGCAGGCCGTTTTCAAAAATCTCGGCGTGGACGCCGTGGTCACCGGCGGCCAGACCATGAACCCCTCCACCGAAGATATTTTACGGGCCGTCCAGTCCGTGCCCGCCCAGACGGTATTCGTCCTTCCTAACAACAAGAACATCATAATGGCCGCCCAGCAGTGCGACAGGCTCACCGGGAAAAACGTGGTGGTCATTCCCTCCAAGACCGTCCCCCAGGGAATATCGGCCCTGGTTTGCTATGACGACACCATGTCGGCCGAGGACCTCACCGAGGCCATGACCGACGCCTGCGGCACGGTCCACACGGCTCTGGTGACCTACGCGGCCAGGGATTCCGAGTTTGACGGGGCCCAGATACACTCGGGCGAGTACCTGGCGCTTTTGGAAAACCAGCTTCTTTGCAACACCTCGGACCTTGCCCAGCTCATCGGCGGCATCGCCGACGCGGTGCGGGACTTCGACCCCGAGGTCCTGACGGTCTTTTACGGCGAGGACGTCACCGAGGACGCCGCCCAGGCCGTGGCCGACAAGCTTCGCTCGGCCTTCCCCGACGCCGACACCCAGCTCATCTCCGGCGGCCAGCCGGTGTATTACTACATGATATCGGCTGAATAAAAGCATAGCTCCAAATCAATATTGGGCCTCCCACAATGGAGGCCCTTTTCTTTTTGCGCTCTGTATCCTGACAGCGGCCGAGCGTCCCCGCCCCTCCCCCGTGAGGGGCCATTTCATCAAAAAAGGAGGCGCCTGGCGCCTCCTTTTTGAATTGATTGGGAATCAGATGTTGAAATAGCGCTCGGCGTTTTTGTAGCAGACGCCTTCGACGATCTTCTTGAGGGAGGAGTCGATGTTGGGGTACTCGCCGTTTTCCACCCAGTTGCCGATGAGGTTGCAGAAGATGCGGCGGAAGTAGTCGTGGCGGGCGTAGCTCAAAAAGCTCCGGGAGTCGGTGAGCATACCGACGAAGTTGCCCAGGAGGCCAAGATTTGCCAAAGAGCGCATCTGGTCCTCCATGCCGGACTTGGTGTCGTTGAACCACCAGGCGGAGCCGTGCTGAATCTTGCCGGGGACCTCGTCAGACTGGAAGCAGCCCAGGATGGTGCCGATCTGCTCATTGTCGGCGGGGTTCAGGCTATAAAGGATGGTCTTGGGGCACTCGTTGGTCTCATCCAAGGCGGCCAGCAGGTCCGCGATGGCGCCGCCGCAGGTGTTCTGGGCTATCATGTCAACGCCGGTGTCGGGGCCGAGCTTCTTATAGAGCCTTGTGTTGGCGTTGCGCTTGCAGCTGTAATGGAGCTGCATGACGATGCCCAGACGGTGATACTCACGGCCAAGGTGCATGAGAATGGCGGTCTGGTACTTCTCGGCCTCCTCGTCGGTTATCGCCTCGCCGCCCATGACCTTCTTATATGTCTCGTTTACGCACTTGGGGCAGCCGGGGCGGTAGGGGATGTAGTCCAGGCCGTGGTCGCTGGCGCGGCAACCGAGCTTTGCGAAGAACTCAAGCCTCTCGGTGAGGGCGGCGCAGACGTCCTCCATGGTGTCGAGGCTGTCCTTGCCCACGCTCTTGGCGAGCTTCCCGATATATTCGGCAAAGCCGGGCTTATTTATGTTGATGGCCTTGTCGGGACGGTAGGATGGGGCCACCTTTACCTTGATAGTGGGGTCGGCGGCTATCTTCTCATGCCACTCAAGGCTGTCCACGGGGTCGTCGGTGGTGCCGATGAAAGCCACGTTGGCCCGCTCGATTATGCCGCGGACGGTGAGGCTGGGGTCGTTCTGGAGCTTGTCGTTGACGAAGTCCCAACACTCCTTGGCGTTCTCCACGGTCAGGGGCTTATCGTAGCCGAAAAACTGCCTGAGCTCCAGGTTGCACCAGTGGTACATGGGGTTGCCGATGGCCATTTCCAGGGACTCCACGAATTTCAAAAACCGCTCGTAGCCGGGCTTGTGGCCGGTGACGTACTCCTCGGGCACGCCGTTGGAGCGCATGACGCGCCACTTGTAGTGGTCGCCGAAGTAGGTCCCGTCGGGATTCTCGCCGCCAAGCCAGACCTCGACGATGTCGTTGAAGCGGCGGTTCTCATATATCTCCCGGGGGGAGATGTGGCAGTGATAGTCAACGAGAGGCTGATGCTCGGCGTAGTCGTGGAAGAGGTGCTTCGCGGTCTCGGTCTCCAGCAGGAAGTCCCTGTCCATAAATTCTTTCATAGAAAATCAACTCCTCTTATAAAATGCGCCCGCCCCGTGTTCCGGGACGGGCGCGCCGTAGGTTTATCGCTTGATGTCGTAGTTCATGTTCATGAGATTGCGGATGGACTCCACGTCGTCGGTGATGTTGCCGTCGCCGTGGATGGTGTGCTTGATGACGGAGCTTGCCACGGCGAAGTTTATCATGTCCATGGGCTTGTAGTTCATCATCATGGCGTAGATGAGGCCGCTGGCGAAGGCGTCGCCGCCGCCCACACGGTCAAGGATGTTGAAGGTGAAGAGCTTACTTTCAAAGGTGTGTCCCTGATACCACATGTAGGCCATCAGGCTGTTCTCCGAGCCTGAGTGGGCGTAACGGACGTGGCGGGCGATGCACCTTATGTTGGGGTACGCCTCCACGAAGGCCTGATTTATCTCGTCCTGCTCCTCCCAGCTGGGCTGGCGGGACTTGCCGTCCTTCACATCGCCCTTCGAGGGGTCAGCGGGGTCCTTGTAGAGGTGGTAGGGCTCCACGCCAAAGAGCACGTCCACGTAGGGAAGGCACTTTGTGCAGTAGTCGCGGGCCTCCTCCCATGACCACAGAAGCGAGCGGAAATTGCCGTCGAAGGAGACGGTCATGCCCTTCTCCTTGGCCGTCTGCATGAGCTTCAGGATGAAGTCCCCGCAGGAGCGGCTCAGCGCCGGGGTGATTCCCGACAGGTGGAGCCAGTCGAAGCCGTCCAGCAGGTAGTTTACGTCCACCTTACTGAAATCGTACTCCGAGATGGCGGAGTGCTTCCGGTCGTAGGTGACCTTGCTGGGCCGGATGCCGTAGCCGGTCTCCAGATAGTAGGTCCCCAGACGGTGGGTGGGCGTCTCCTCGGGGGAGGAGAGGATCACCGGGGTACAGTGGACGTCGTTGGACCGGAGCATACGGACGGCGCTCTTGCCCAGGGAGTTATTTGGCACTACGGAGAAGAAGGTGCTGTCGATGCCGAGGTTGGCAAGGGCCAGGGCGATGTTGGCCTCGCTCCCGCCGTAGCTGGCCTCAAACTCGTTGGCGGCTCTTATCTTTTCATAATTCGGAGGGGTAAGGCGGAGCATTATCTCGCCAAAGGTTATGAACTTCTGTCCGCCCTTGTTGCCCTTCGTCAGGGGATTTGAGTGCTCCATATTTCCTCCTTGATCGTTATCTCTGGACACGGCCGGAGGCGTCGCCGCCGGCTAACTTCTCCACCTCGGGGACGGTGGCGAAGTTGTAGTCGCCCTCGATGGAGTGCTTGAGAGCGGAGGCCGCCACGGCAAACTCAACGGCGCTCTGGGTGTTGTGGCCGGTGAGGAGGGCGTAGATGAGCCCGCCGCCGAAGGAGTCGCCGCCGCCGATGCGGTCGATGATGTGCAGGTGATAGAGCTTGGAGAAGCAGTACTCGTCGGCCTTCACGTCATAGAGCATGGCGCTCCAGTCGTTATCGAAGGCGGACTTGGACTCGCGCAGGGTGATGGCGACCTTCTCAAAGCCGAACTTGTCGGCCAGCTGGCGGGCAACGGACTTGTAGCCCTCCTTGTTGAGGGTGCCGGCGGTGATATCGGTGGCCTCGGCCTCGATACCGAACACGTCCTTGGCGTCCTCCTCGTTGGAGATGCACACGTCCACGTACTTGCAAAGCTCGGTCATGGCGGCGCGGGCCTGATCGCGGGTCCACAGCTTGCCACGGTAGTTTAAGTCGCAGGATATCTTCACGCCGTGCTCATGGGCAACCTTGCAGGCCTCAAGGCAGGCGGTGACCATGTTGGGGCCCAGGGCCGGGGTGATGCCGGTGAAGTGGAACCAGTCGGCGCCCTCGAAAATCTCGTCCCAGTTGAACTCACTGGGGTCGGACTCCTGGATGGCGGAGTGGGCGCGGTCATAGATGCACACGCTGGGACGCTGGGAGGCGCCCTTCTCGTTGAAGTAGATGCCCACACGGTCGCCGCCACGGACGATCTTGCTGGTATCAACGCCGTAGCGGCGGAGGCTGTTCACAGCCGCCTGGCCGATGGCGTGAGCGGGGAGCTTGGTTACAAAGACGGCGTCCGCGCCATAGTTGGCGAGGGACACGGCCACGTTGGCCTCGCCGCCGCCGAAGGTGAACTCCAGGTGGTCGGCCTGAACGAAGCGCTCATAGTTGTAGGGCTGGAGGCGAATCATAAGCTCGCCGAAGGTTACGACTTTCATGGGAATTAACTCCTTTACAAATAGTTTTTGTTAAACCGTCCGGGCTATGGCGCCGGGGTTTTATTTTTTCATGACATGTACAGCGAAGCCGCCGATCTCGCCCTGGAGATAGACGTTCTTGGCCTGGCCCTTGTCGTTGTAGGAGATGGAGCTCTCATCGAACACCACGCCCTGACGGCCCAGGTGATACATGGCGCGGTCCACGCTGTTGGTGCCGATGGCGATGTGGCCGTGAGTGCCGCGACCGGGCTTCTTCATGCACTCGACGACGGTGCCGGCGAAGTCGGAGCTGTTGCCCGCCTTGTAGGCAAAGCCGAAGAGGGCCTCGAAGGACTTGGCCACGCTGGCGGCCTCCTCGGGATCGACGCAGTTGATGCCCACGTGCATGAGCTGAAGGCCCAGCATGGTCTTAACGGCGTCCTTGCAGATGGCGGTGATCTCGTCCCACTTCTCGCCCTCGATGAGGTCGGACTTGACCATCCAGGTGCCGCCGCAGGCGACGATCTGGTCAAAGGAGAGATAGTCCATCAGGTTCTTGGTGGTCACGCCGCCGGTGGGCATCCACTTGAGCTTCTTGTAGGGTCCGGCGAGGGCCTTGATCTTGGCGATGCCGCCGTTCTGCTCGGCGGGGAAGAACTTCACCACGTCAAGCCCTAAGGCCATGGCCTGCTCCATCTCGCCGCCAGTGGCGGTGCCGGGGAGCATGAGAGCGCCCTTGGAGAGGCCGTATTTCACCATTTCCGGGTTAAAGCCGGGGCTGACGATGAACTTCGAGCCCGCGTCCAGAGCCCGGTCGAGCTGCTCCGGGGTCAGAACGGTGCCGGCGCCCACCAGCATCTCGGGGACCTCGGCGGTGATGGCCCGCATGGCGTCCTCGGCGGCGGCGGTGCGGAAGGTCACCTCGGCGGTGGGAAGTCCGCCGGCCACCAGGGCCTT
>CANQUO010000015.1 GCA_947627085.1 uncultured Oscillospiraceae bacterium | reverse complement strand
GCTTTTGCGGGAGGGGCGGGGGCTCTGGGCGTATGAGGCCACGGGCTACTGGTGCGACATCGGTTCGCCGGAGGCCTACCGGCGGTGCTGTATGGACATCATTTCCGGCAAAACCGGCCTTGACCTTGCCTCTCGTGAGCTTACGCCCGGCGTGTGGAGCCAAATCGAGCTAAAGGACGTAAAGCTCCGCCCGCCGGTTTACGTGGGCGAGGACTGCCGGGTGTCTCCGGGAGCGGAGCTGGGACCGGGGGCGGTGATTTCCCGGGGGTCTGTGATCGGCCCGAGGGCGCGGATAACGGACAGCGTTATAAACGGGGCCGGCGTGGGGGCCGACTGCCAGGTGGAGGGCGCCATCGTGGGCCGGGATGCCAGGGTGGAGAACGGCGCCCGGATATGCGAAGGCGCGGTGATAGGGGACAGCGCCGTTATCGGCGCGGGGAGCCTCATAGAGCCGGGGGTGCGCATATGGTCGAACCGCCGGACCCCGGCGGGGCGGAAAATAGCCGCGAGCCTGACGGACGGCACGCCGGAGGTACGACCCGAGTTTATTAAGGACCATATTTTAAGGGCCGCGCCCAAACTGGCACTGACGCCGGAGACGGCCGTGGCCATAGGGGCCGTGCTGGGCAAGCGGGGCCGGACCGGCGTGGCCCACACGGGGGGCGAGACCGCCCGGCTCATAGCCGACGCCATAGCCTGCGGCGTCACCTCAGCCGGGGGCGAGGCGTGCCTGCCGGACTGCGACTTTGAGGCGGAGCTCTCCTTCGCGGGGCGGGTTTTCTCCTTTGACATGGGCGCTTTCGTCCGGGAGACCGGCGAGGAGCTGACGGTGACGTTTTTCAAGGGCTCCGGCATCGCCGGGGGGACGGAGCTTCGGCGAAAGCTCCAGCCGGCCATATTCGGTGAGCGCCCCGCCGTGGACGACCGGGTGGGGCCGGTGTCCAGGATAACCGGCTCTTCGAGAGTCTATATCTCCGGCATCCAGGACGAGATACGGGCTTTATGCTCCGCCACGGGCCGGGTGAGGATAGCCGTCCGGGGCACGGGAGCGGAGAACCGGGCCGTCAGGTGCGTGCTGGCGGGCCTTAATCACGAGGTCACATCCGGGAGGGGACTTCCGGCCTTTACGGCGGGAGTGGGGGGCTTTGACCTCACCTGCCGGGACGAGCGGGGAAGGGAGCTTGACAGTACCGGTACCGCCGTCTTGGCGGCCTCCTGCGCCATGCGCCTTGGAGTGGACGCAATAGCCGCCCCCGCGTGGCTTCCCCGTGTGACGGAGCGCCTCGGCACAAGGTACGGCTGTAAGCTCCTGCCCGCCGAGAGCGGCGAGGGGGCGGAAAAATATAAGCACCAGAGATTTTTGCGCGACGCGGCCTCGGCCTCGGCGGTCATAGCCGCGGCCATGGGCAGGGACGGGGCGGAGCTCTCAAGGCTCATTGACGATCTTCCGCCCTTCGCCCTGGAGAAGAGGCGGGTGGAGACAGCCTCCGGCGCCAGGGCCATGCGAAAAATGGCGGAGAGCGCCGAATTCGCGGCGGAGCTCGCCGGCGGGCTCAGGCTTAAAACCGGCCTTGGCTGGGCCAGGGTCTCGCCGGACTTTGACGGGAGGACCCTGGTGCTCAGGGCCGAGGCCGACGACCACGCAAGGGCGGCGGAGCTTGCCCGGGAGCTTGAGCGTCGCGTGCGGAAATTGACTTGAAAGATATCCCGAAACAATATATAATGGGCTCACTTTACACGAAAGCGGGCCCATTTTTATGTTTGACGATATAATTTTTGACCTCTACGGTACACTTGTGGATATCCACACAGACGAGTGTAAGGCGGAGCTTTGGGAGGGAATGGCGCGGTGGTATGCGGGATTTGGGGTAAAATTTGTTCCGGAGGAGCTTAAAAACCGGTATTTTTCCCTTGTTTCCGCCCTTGAAAGTCACGCCGGGGATACCCACGAGGGCCACCCGGAGGTGGAGATCGGCGCGGTGTTCCGTGAGCTTTTCGGGGACCTCCCGGTAAGCGGCGGCGATATAAAAAGGACGGCGGAGCGCTTTCGTAAGCTTTCCACGGACTACATACGCCTCTACCCGTATGCCCGGGAGCTCCTCGGCGCGCTCAAAGCGGCGGATAAGCGGGTGTGGCTTTTAACGAACGCCCAGAGTCTCTTTACCGTGCCGGAGCTTGAGGACCTTGGCATCGCGAAGCTTTTTGACGGGATATACATATCCTCCGACTGCGGCGTGAAAAAGCCGGACTTAAGGTTCTTCAGGCGCCTTCTGGACGAGCGGCGTATTGACCCCGAAAATGCAGTGATGGTGGGAAACGACGGCAAGGCGGATATTGAGGGCGCTAAGAGCGCGGGACTTCACACGGTGTACATCCGCTCGAACATATCCCCCATAGAGCCCACCCCGGAGGCTGATTTTGCGTTTGAAGGGACGGACCTTCGCGGGGTGGGGGAGATACTGCTGAGATAAGGCGCTATCACAAAATATAGTCCGTGACGCAGTCGTACCAGTGGACGAAGGTCTTACCGTTTATCGTCAGCCGCCCGTTGTCCGGGAGCTGTTCGGTCCAGCTTATTTTATAGCGGTCAATGGCCCAGTCGTCCCGGTTATACCGCCGCCAGAGGACGGTGCGGCCGTTTTTGTCAAGAAACTGCTCCGTGGCGATGCCCTTCGCCTCAAACTCCAGGTCCATGACACAGACCGTGTCGAAGCTCTTACCGCCGATATTGACCGTGTAGCGCCCCACGATGTCGGGCTTTTCCGTATGTCCGGCGACGGCGTCCCCCTCACGGCGGAGAAGGCCCCGGGGCGCAAGGTTCGTCTCGTTGCCGCAGTTGTCGCGCCCCACGCCCCAGACGGACAGGAACGCGTCGCCGTCAAGGAAGGTTATATAATTTGAAACTCCCGCCTCCTTGCGGACGGTGGCCAGATACCGGCAGTGGGTGTCGGTGAGCTGGACTATAAACTTCCTCTCCGGCACACGGACAGGACCCACCCGGGCGGTGTCGTGTACGGTCACCTCCACCCCGTCAATGCCGTGTACCATGGCTTTTCCGGTGACGGACATGTGGTAGACGTTGCTATACTGTCGGGAGGGCAGGTCGTACATGGCCCAGGAGAGCTCCTCGCCCGGCTTCGGCACGAGAAACCAGCCGGGGAGCTCCTCCCATTTGACCGAAAAGGGCGGTAAATTACTGGGAACAACAGTATATTCGGGTAATAATTCAGGCAGCTTTTTCATATTTTCTCCTTTCGGTTTTCCGGCGATGTACGGATAGAGCTCCTTAAAATTGAGCCTTGCCTTATAAAGCCGGCTTTTCACAGTGCCAAGAGGGATTTTGAGGCGTCTCGCGATCTCCGTCTGGGGCAGCTCACGCCAATAGTAGAGGTAGAGAATCTGCCGGTCCCGGGTCTCAAGCCGTCCCATCACGTCCTCCACATCGGCGCAGGTGGGGCCCACGGGGCCGTATATAAGCTCCGTCTCCGGCACGCTACTAAGGGGGAGCTCCGCAAGACGCGCTTTGGCGCGGAACCAGTCGTTGCACTTACTCCGGGCTATTTGCAAAAGCCAGCCCTTGAAGGCGCTTTTATTCCGGAGCTTCGGAAAGGCCCGGAAGGCCGCGAGATACGTCTCCTGTAAAATATCCTCCGCGTCGGCTTTTTCCGGTACCCGGTAGCGCACGAACCGCTCCACCGCGTTTTTCTCACGGCGCAGAAGCTCCTCGAATTCATCCATACATCCACCTCCTTTGATGATTTTCAAAACCGGTTTGACAATATAGACGGGATTTGACACCAAAAGGTTCGTTTTCCACGAAAAATTATAAAAAACATGGGTGACGTCATAGGGCGTCACCCAAAAATTTTTTATTCGGTCGCCCGGACGGCCTCAACGGAGAGGCACGCGCCGGTTTTTTCGTCTATTTCGAATATGGCGCCCTCGAATTTGGCCGGGCCGCCGGACTCGGCGTAGGCCACACGCTTCGGCTCGCCTAAAAACCGCGCCACGGACTGCTCCGGGCGGACGCCCAAAATGGAGTCCACGCCGCCGGTCATGCCAAGGTCTGTAATGAAGCCCGTGCCATTTGGCAAGACCCGGGCGTCGGAGGTCTGGACGTGGGTGTGGGTGCCCCAGAGTGCGGAGACGCGCCCGTCCAAGTGCCAGGCCAGCGCGGCCTTTTCGCTGGTGGCCTCGGCGTGAAAGTCGATGAGGGTGATCTTCGCCTCCGACGGCTTTTTCAGTATACGCTCCGCCTCATAGAAGGGGCTGTCGGGGCCGAAGTCCATGCCGCACCGGCCGATGAGATTTATGATACGCACCGGGCCGAAGCGGGTGTCAAATTCTCCGAAGCCCCGGCCGGGGCTCAGGGGAGAGAGGTTGGCGGGGCGGAGGATATATCGGTTGTCGTCCAGGTAATTCAGGATGCTCGACTTCTGGAACGAGTGGTTGCCGAGGGTGATGATATCCGCTCCGGCGGAGAATATGTCCTCGGCGTCCGTTGGGGTGAGGCCCACCACAGAGGCGTTCTCCCCGTTGACGACGGTAAGGTCGATGGCCTTGAGCTTTTTGAAGGGCCGGAGCTTTTTTTGAAGAAACCCGATGCCGCCTTGGCCCACCACGTCGCCCACGGCCAGAATATTCACGCTCATAGCTCACCCCGCACGGAGATGCACACGGCCCGGGGGTGGTTCACCACGTCGACGCTTTTAAAGACGCCGCCGTTCTCGCCGTCCCTTGTCCACTGGACGGGCTCGTCAAATTTGAAGCTTATGCGGCTGGTGTGGAGGAGGGTTATATTCTCGCAGTTGAAGTTCCTTTTGAGGATATTCGCCACGGCGACGTTGAGCTCCGCCAGATTTTTCGGTTTTTTTATGAGCAGGACCTCAAAAAGCCCGTCGTCCAATGATACGTTGTCCTCGGAAAAGCGCACGAGGCCCCCGGCGACCCGCAGGGAATTCGTGACGAAGCCGAAGAGAAGATCGCCCTCAAAATACCCCTCGTCATATAAGACCCGGGCGTGGTGGGCGGTTATCTCTGTGAGCTGTCCCATGGCCTCCACAAGGTAGGCAAGGTACCCCCAGGTGTTCTTTGCCGACTGTGGGGTGTTGAAGGGCACGTCCATAAATGCCCCGAAGGCGGCCACGTAGCCGAAGTACTCGTCCCCCAGCTGGCCCACGTCGATTATTTTAGGAGTGTAGCGCTCCGGGTCCAAGGTTGTTATGGCGTCCTTTGGGGAGGTGGGTATGGACAGGGAGGAGGCCATGTCGTTGGTGGTGCCCATGGGGATGTAGCTTATCATGGGGCGCTTGTCCGGCTCCACGCGCATGAGCCCGCCGATGACCTCGTTTAGCGACCCGTCGCCGCCGGTGACGACTATGCGGTTAACAAAGGGACCATAGCTTTTGGAAAATTCGCTGGCGTCGCCATGCTTTTCGGTGACGCAGACGGTGACGGGATTGCCGCCGGTGCACAGCGCCGCGAGCATGTCCATAATGACCGTCTTTACCCGGCCCTTGCCGGAGACGGGATTTACGATAAGAAGAATCTTCTCCATGACGCGCCTCCTTTTGACGGCACGGACGTAAGTCCCGCCGGCGAAGTTACCTTTACTGAAATGTTAGATTGCCGAAGTCCGATTTATTTTTCGTCGATTACACGGACGCGGATGACGCCGTGGATGGCCTTTACGGCGTCCGTGAGGGTATCGTCAGGCTGAGAGCCAAGCTCCAGCATGGTGTAGCTTATTTTACTGCCCTTGAAAGAGGAGTTGACCATGTTCTCGATATTGAGCCCCGCGCCGGAGACGGCGGCGGTTATTTTGGCTATCATGCTGGGGATGTTTTTGTGGAATACGCAAAGCCTTGATAAGCGCGAGGGGGACATGACGGCCTTGCCGAAGTTTACGGAGTTATTTATATTGCCGTTTTCGATGTAGTCACGGGCCTCCCGGGCGGCCATGACCGCGCAGTTTTCCTCGCTCTCCCAGGTGGTACCGCCAAGGTGGGGGGTCATGACCACGTTTTTCGTGCCGATGAGGGTGTTGGTGGGGAAGTCGGTGACGAATCTTGCCACCTTGCCGGTGTTGAGGGCGGCCTTTATGGCCTCCTCGTTGACCACCTGCTGGCGGGCGTAGTTTATGATGCGCACGCCGTCCTTCATCTTGCTGAGAAATTCGGCGTCCACCATGTCGCGGGTCTCGTCGTTGAGGGGCACGTGGAGGGTGAGGAAGTCGCAGTCGCAAAGGTCCTCCAGCCTGTCGACCCTGACCACCTTGTTGGAGATGGCCCAGGCCGCGTCAACGCTCAGATACGGGTCGTAACCGTAGACGTCCATGCCCAGATGCTGGCAGATGTTCGACACCCTGCGGCCCACGTTGCCCATGCCGATGACGCCGATCTTCTTGCCCATGTACTCGGGGCCCGCGAAGTTTTTCTTTATCTTCTCCATGACTACGCTGACATCGCGCTCTTTGGTGTCGAAATTGAGCACCCACTGTATGGAGCCCAGGATATCCCGGCAGGACATGCCCAGGGCCATCAAAAATAGCTCCTTTACGCCGTTTGCGTTGCCGCCGGGGGTGTTGAACACCACCACGCCCCGCTCGGCCAGCTTCTCCAGCGGTATGGTGTTGACGCCGATGCCGGCCCTTGCCACGCACAGAAGGCTGTCGCCGAAGTCGTAGTCGAGAAGGGAGGAGGCCCGGACGAATATGACCTCGGGGTCCACAAGGTCCTCGCCGATCTCGTATTTTTTGCTGTCAAGTATGGCCTTGCAGGCGGGGGAGATGTTGTTGATAGTCTTTACCTTTATCATTATATTTTACCTCTGATGCTCAGATTTTATTTGCGATTTCAAATTTGCCCATGAAGTCCACAAGCTTTTTTACGCCCTCCACCGGCATGGCGTTATATATGGAGGCCCGCATACCTCCGGCGATGCGGTGACCGGCGAGACTTACAAGTCCCTCGGCGGCGGCCTCCTTGACGAATTTGGCGTCAAGCTCGGCATCGCCGGTGGTGAAGGTCACGTTCATCTTCGACCTGGCGCTCTTCTCCGCGCGGCCACGGAAGAGGGCGGAGTTGTCGATGAAGTCATAGAGCAGCCCGGCTCTTTTGTCCCGGAGCTCCTCCATGGCCTCCACGCCGCCTTTCTCTATGACCCACTTTAAGGTGAGGCCAAGCATGTAGATATTATAGGTGGGAGGGGTGTTGTACATGGAGTCCTTGTCGATGGTGGTCTTGTAACTTAAGATCGTCGGGGTGCAGGGGAGCTCGTTCCCGGCAAGAGTTTTATCGATTATGACCGCGGCCACACCGGCGGGGGCCATATTTTTCTGTACTCCGGCGTATATAAGGCCGTATTTTGACACGTCCACCGGGCGGGAGAGGATATTGGAGCTCATGTCCGAAACCAATGGACAGGGGACGCCGGGCACGTAGTTCCACTCGGTGCCGTAGATGGTGTTGTTGGCGCAGTAGTGGAAGTAGGAGGCGCCGGGAGTGAGGTCAAGCTCGGCCTGAGAGGGTATGACTGTGTGGCCCTTATCGGAGGTGTCGCAGGCTATGTGGACCTGACCGTATTTTTTGGCCTCCTTGGCCGCCAAATTGGAGAAGTTACCGGTGACGGCGTAGTCGGCCTTCCCGGTCCTGCCCATGAGGTTCATGGCCACGGCGGCAAACTGGCCGGTGGCGCCACCCTGCATGAAAATCACCTCGTGGGTGTCGGGGACGGAGAGGGCCTTTTTGAGCAGCGCCTTCGTCTCGTCAAAAATCTCCTGATACGCCTTTGAACGGTGGCTCATCTCCATGACGGACATGCCGGAGCCGCCGAAATTGAGCATCTCGCCGGCGGCCTTTTTCAAAACCGGCTCCGGGAGCATGGAGGGGCCGGCGGAAAAGTTATAAATACGTTCCTCAAACATGGACTTCTCCCCTTAAATTTCTTTAAGGCGACGGGAGCCGAACCCGCGCCGGTTTCTGGCGGCGGATTTGCGCCCGTGCGGCGTCAAAGCCCTTGGCAATACGGAAGTATTCCCCGCGGGCTTTTCCTTGCCCGGACGGAAATCCGCTCGCCAGAAACTGCTTCGCACTCCACGCGGAGCAATTTTCGAGCGATTTTCCGCGCGGAGGAGGCCGCCTTGCTGACGCAAGGCAACGACGACAAGCGGAAAAGCGCCGAAAAGGGCCCGCGCGGAGCGGTACGGGTTCGGCTCCCGTCGCCTTAATTAGATGAATTATACATAAAAACATGAGGATTTACAAGAGGACATTTCCCCAAAGCGCCCCGCCGGATACGCCGGTTATTTGTACATTTACCACAGCGTTGTGGAGCTTCTCCCCCCTGGCGCTGACCTGACAGTAGTTTCCCGTGTGGCCGGTCCAGACACCGGGGGCCGTCTCCTGCTCGAAAAGTACGGGCGTCGTAAGGCCCACCTGGGATAAGAGAAATTCATTTTTCATCCGCTTTGCCAGCGCGGCGGCGACACGGGCCCGGCGGTGCTTATCGGCCTTCGGCACCTGGTTTTCCATTTTCGCGGCCACGGTGCCCTCCCGGACGGAGTAGGGGAATACGTGCATGGAGGAGAAGGCGCATTTTTCGATGAATTTCAGCGTGGCGTCGAAATCGGCATCGGTCTCACCCGGAAAGCCGGTGATGAGGTCCGCCGTTATGCCGCAGTTGGGGAAGTATTTTCGCAAAAGCTCTACGGACTCATAAAACCTGGCGGTGTCGTATTTTCGCCGCATGGCATCTAAGGTCCTGTCACAGCCGCTTTGCAGCGACAGGTGAAAGTGCGGGCACAGGTTTGAAAGAGCGGAAAGCCTCCGGCAAAAGTCCTCCGTCACGACTCCCGGCTCTAAGGACCCTAAGCGTATCCTGCACTCCGGCGCGGCCTTGGCCACGGCCTCCACGGCGCCGGCGAGGGTGGGCTTTTCGGGAAGGTCGGAACCGTAGGAGGCGATCTCGATGCCCGTGAGGACTATCTCCTTATAGCCCTTCTTTGCAAGTTCTCGCGCCTCAGCGGCGCACTTATCCGTCTTAAGCGAGCGGACGCGGCCCCGGGTATAGGGTATGATGCAGTAGGAGCAAAAGTTCACACAGCCGTCCTCAATCTTTAAAAGCGCCCGGGTGCGGCCCTCCGGGCTCCCGGCGGGGAGGAGCTCAAAGGAGCGTCGGGAGAAGGCGTCGTCCACGCGGACGGTGCAGGCCCTCTCGTGAAGGGCGCTGTCAAGGGCGCGGACGAGGCCCGCCCGGTCGGCGCTGCCGAATACTATGTCACCGAGACGCGCGGCGCTTTTGGCCTCCGCCTGGCTCCAACAGCCGCATATGGCGATTATGGCCCCGGGGTTTTGCTCCCTGAAATGCCGGACGGCCTGACGTGATTTTCGGGCGGCCTCGCCGGTGACGGCGCAGGTGTTGATGATAACTGCGTCAAGGCCCGTCTCATCCGGGGTGACCTCGTGGCCGAGGTCCGTCAGCATGGTCTCCATGGCCTGGGATTCAAACTGGTTCACCTTACAGCCCAGTGTGTGTATGTGTATCCTCATAATAGTCTTGTCCAATCGTAAAAATCGGTGTATAATTAAGCCTGCCTGAAAAGGCCTTCGGCCTTTTTAGACTGTCGAAAAAGGCCCTTGGCCTTTTTCCGACAAAGGGGAACGTGCGGAAAAATTCGCGAAAAGGTCTGCGGACCTATTCGCAAATTTTTCCTGCCGTCACGCCGCGCGCGCCGCCGAAGGCGGCACACTTGCGTGACAAAAGGTAATTTTCGCGACGCGCATGTCGCCGCGAAAATTGATTAAATTTGAGTTTTTTGACAATCTGAAAAGGCCTGCGACCTTTTTAGGCAAGGGGGTATTTTTTCCGACGCACATGTCGCCGGAAAAAATATCGATATGAGTTTTTGGGCGATTTGATTAATAGATTATATTATAACTTCAACGCAAAATCAAGGTGATAAGATGACTATTTATTTTGACAACGCCGCCACCACGCGCCCCTGCCCGGAGGCGGTGGAGGCGGTCATAAACGCGATGCACGAGGGCTACGGCAACCCCTCCTCGGGACACGCTCTGGGGAGAGCGGCGGCGGCGGAGCTTAAGTCCGCCCGGGAGGGCGTGGCCACGGCGGTGGGGTGCGAAAGCTCCGAGCTTATCTTCACCTCCGGCGGCACGGAGGCGGACAATATGGCCATACGCGGCGGGGCGTATATTCAGCGGCACCGCTACCGCCACATAATCACCTCAGAGGCCGAGCACGACGCGGTGAGAAGGACCTGCCAGCAGCTTCAGGGCCGGGGCTACGAGATCACGTTTTTAAAGCCGGACAGGAGCGGCGCTATCAGGGTCTCCCAGGTCCTGGAGGCCCTCCGGGAGGACACGGGGCTCATATCGCTGATGCTTGTAAATAACGAGACCGGGGCGGCGACGGACATAGCCGGTATATCATCGGCGGTAAAGCGGACAAATCCCAACGTACTTATCCACTCCGACTGCGTGCAGGCCCTTTTGAAGGTGCCCTTCACACCGAAAAAGCTGGGTGTCGACATGCTTACCGTCAGCTCTCACAAAATCCACGGGCCAAAGGGCGCGGGGGCGCTCTATGTGCGGCGGGGCCTGCGTCTCCCCGGTATGGTCGCCGGCGGCGGGCAGGAGGGAGGCATAAGACCCGGGACCGAGCCCATGCCGGCCATCCTCGGCTTCGGCGCGGCGGCGAGAGTCGGAAAGGCCGCCTTTAATGAGGATGTAAAACGCATGGAGGAGCTTAAGGAGCACCTTAAAACCGGGCTTTTGAACGCCATACCGGGCCTTCGCGTCATCGGCGACAGCGCCGCGCCCCATATCCTCGGCATATCCCTTCCCGGGTATAAAAGCGAGGTCATAATGAACCTCTTGGACGCTAAGGGGATATGTGTGTCAAAAAGCTCCGCCTGCAAGAAGGGCGCCAGAAGCCACGTGCTGGAGGCCATGGGGGAGAGCCCGGAGACCATAGACGGGGCCATAAGAATAAGCCTCTCACGCTACTCCACCGCGGAGGAGGCGGACATCTTCATCCGGGAGCTGAAAGCGGCGTCTGAGACTTTGAGGGTGAAGATAAAATGACGGACAAAACGGATATATATAATGAACTGAAAACGACCTTCGAGAAGAAGGCCGACCCGGTAAAGGCCGTGGAGATGGCGGCGTATATGAGGAACCGGTTCGTATTTTACGGTATCCCCATGCCGGAGCGAAAGGCGATATATAAAGACCTTCTCAAAAAGCAGAAAAAAGCCGGCAAGCCGGACTGGGGGCTCATAGACTTATGCTGGGAGGACGAGCACCGGGAATTACAGTATTTCGTCACGGATCACCTCTATGAGCTACGAAAAGCCCTGGGCTATGAGGACATGATACGCGTCGAGAGGTACGCCCGGACAAGGCAGTGGTGGGATTCCATCGACCTTTTGAACCGGGTGGTGGGGTCCATCGCCCTTTCCGACAGGAGAATGGACGAGCTTATGCGGGCCTGGTCCACGGACGGGGACTTTTGGATACGCCGTATAGCCATCGACCACCAGCTTGGCCGAAGGGACAGGACGGATACAGAGCTTTTGGAAGAGATCATACTTAATAATCTGGGAAGCGATGAGTTTTTCATAAACAAGGCCATCGGCTGGGCCCTCCGGGACTACTCCAAGACCGGCCCTGAGTGGGTGCGGGACTTTCTAATAAGGCACATGGACAAAATGGACAAGCTGAGTGTCCGGGAGGCGGGGAAGTATATTTAAGGAGTATAGGGAGAGAGGACGGAAATGGAGGATCAGATAGAAAAGCTTGACCCGAAGGACTTTAAAAGGTGCGGCAACATATGGGACATGGAAAAGAACGCCGGCCTTGCCGGGAGGTTTTACCGGGAGCTTGTGGACGGGAACAGGGTCACCTATGTATACCGGGCGGGAGATCGGCTTATCGGGGAGGTGTCCCTGGTGTTCGATATGGACGACCCGGATTACACTGTCAAGGACCGGCGCGTATATATGTCCAGACTTATCGTGAAGCGTGAGTGGAGCCGCCGGGGGATAGGGAGAACACTACTGGATTTTGCGGTCGACAGGGCCGTGGAGCTTGGGTATAACGAGATTACCGTTGGCGTGGACCTCGACAACTACGCGGCGCTCAGGCTGTACGTTGAGGCGGGCTTTGACAGCATAGTTTATGTGGGCGAGGACGACGGCGGGAGGTTTTTGAAGCTCCTCAGGAGGCTCTGAGACATGGGGACCAGAATCGTTGTCTGCGGGCTCAACGGCGTGGGGAAAAGTACGCTGGGAAGGGTGCTGGCGGAGAGGCTGGGGTTTTGGTTCATTGATAATGAGGACCTGTATTTTCCCAAAACGGACGCCAGGTATATCTCAGATTGTCAAAAAACTCAATTTCAATATTTTTTCTGACGACATGTGCGTCAGAAAAAATCCGCACGTTCCCCTTCGTCGGAAAAGGCCGCAGGCCTTTTTCGACAGGCTGACCCGTTTCGGAAAACGTGGAAAGGGTCATTGAATGGTTGCATTTTTAAACGCGATGGGTTATAATGCGATTTAACCCATTGTTTTGGTGGGGAATATGGTGGGTAAGATGATAAAAGCTTTGATTTTCGACCTGGACAACACGCTTTTGCGGTCTGACAAGAGCATGTCGGAGTATACCCGCGCGGTTCTCAGCAACTGCCGGAAGCGGGGGATACATGTTTTCGCCGCATCGGCAAGGCCGGAGAGGACGGTCAGGGAATTTGGAGTGTTTGACCGGTTCGAGGCCCTGGTCACCCTGAACGGCGCGCGGGTGCTGGCGGGGGACCGTGAGCTCATAAACGGCATCCCAAATAAAAGCGGGGAGAGGATAATCTCCCGGCTCCTGCCCATACTCGGCGCGGTGGTGTCCGTTGAGATGAGCGGCGGGATATACGCCTCGGCGCCCATACCGGAGTGGAACGCCAACGTGTTTGGGGGCTTCCCCGGCCTTCCAGAGGGGGAGCTTTACAAGGTCCTGGTCAGCGGGGTTACGGAAAAGGACGTAAGATCGGCGCTGACGGAGGATACATATTGCACCGCCGTGGAGGGCGGGAGGCTCTGGCAGTTCATGAGCCGGAAGGCTACCAAGTGGGGCGGCGTGAAGGAAATGACCGCGTATTTCGGCGTTTCGCCGGAGGAGTGCGCCTTTTTCGGGGACGACTGGGACGATATCGAGTGCGTGAAAAACTGCGGCCTTGGCGTGGCCATGGAAAACGCCATCGACGAGGTGAAGTCCGTGGCGCACGCATTCGCTGGCCACTGCGACGCCGACGGTGCGGCGAGGTTTGTAGAGGAGAGGATATTATGCTTATAACGATCTCAAACCCCGGGGAGCTTGACGGGGAGAGACTCATGGATATATACCGGGAGGGCAACGGGGAAAACGCTGAGGACCAATACCCGAATATGGACAGTTCGGAGGCCGTGGAGAAGATCAAGCGGGGATTTGTGGAGTTCATTGAGAAGGACTTTTTGAACGGCGTCAACCGCTATTTTGTCTGGGAGCGGGACGGCGTGTGGGTCAGCGCGCTGAGACTGTATCTCGTGCGGGAGGGATTTTACTACATCGAGGCCCTTGAGACGCACCCGGACTTCCGGCGGATGGGCTACGGGGCGAAAATACTCTCCGAGACGCTGAAAACCCTTGAAAAGACCGGAAAATTTGAGGTGCACGACTGCGTAAGTAAGAAAAACGAGGCGTCCCTCGCCACCCACAGAAAATGCGGCTTTGTCATTGACAGCGACGTGGGCGTGGACTACTTGAGCGGCGAGAGGAACGAGAGAGCTTACGGAATGGGGTATTATTCGAAATGACACGAAAGCTTTACTATGAGGATTCGCACATAAAAGAGTTTGACGGGGTCGTCCGGTCCTGCGATGAAAAGGACGGATGCTTTGAAATCGTGCTGGACAAAACGGCTTTCTTTCCCGAGGGCGGGGGCAATCCCGCGGATGTGGGGACGTTGGGTAAAGTGAACGTCACATACACCTTCGAGCGGGGAGACGAGGTCGTACACAGGTGCGACGGGCCCCTTGAGGCCGGGACCACGGTACACGGCGTGATCGACTGGGAAAAGCGGTTTTCCAATATGCAAAACCACACCGCCGAGCACATCGTCTCCGGCATCGTCCACCGCCGCCACGGCTACGCCAACGTGGGGTTCCACATGGGGGCCGAGGGGGTCATCGTGGACTTCGACGGCTTTGTGGACGATATGGAGCTTTCGGATATCGAGCGGGAGGCAAACGAGGTGGTCTGGCGCAATGTGGCCGTGACGGAGAGCTTTCCCGCCCCGGAGGAGTTGCCAGGTCTTGAGTACCGTAGCAAGTTGGACCTTACGGAGAACGTGCGGCTCGTGACCATCGAGGGAGTGGACATGTGCGCCTGCTGTGCTCCCCACGTGAAGCGGACGGGGGAGATCGGCGTTATCAAAATTTTTGAGTCCATCCGCCGGAAAAACGGCGTCAGGATACGTATGCTGGCCGGGAGCAGGGCGTATGAGGACTGCGCGGCGAAGGCCCGGTCGGTTTCTCGCGTCTCCGCACTGCTGTCGGCAAAGCCCGAGGGCGTTGCCGACGCCGTGGAGAGGTTACTTGTCGAGCGGGACGGCCTTAATTACAAGCTGGGCGGGCTCAAGAGAAGGATAATTCAAAACGAGGTTGACATAATTCAAAATACCGATGAGAATCTCCTCTTTTTCGAGCAGGACTTTGACGCGAAGGACCTTCAGCTTCTTGTGAACGCGGCGAAGGAGAAGTGCTCTGTGGCGGCGGCCTTTTCCGGGGACGACGGGTCGGGTTATAAGTACGCCCTGGCGTCAAAAAGCGTGGACCTTCAGGAGCCGGTCCGGGACATGAACCGCGCCCTCAACGGCCGCGGCGGCGGAAGACCGGAGCTTGTCAGCGGCACAGTTAGCACGGCGAGGGAGGAAATTGAGGGGTATTGGCGACAGGAGTGATGCGGGAAGTAAAGAGCCCGCCGCCTTGTTGCGACGGGGAAAAACGGATGAATACACGAAAGGTTTTACGCTTACCTGATTTCGATTATTCACAAAACGGCGCGTATTTCTTTACGATATGCGTACAGGACCGTAGACCTATGCTTGGTTCGATTTACCTTGTAGGGGCGGGTTCCAAACCCGCCCATGAGGATTTGTCAGTTGAGGATGTTGGGGTAAAGCTAAGCGATGCCGGGAAAATTGTCATGGATACGTGGCTTGACCTTCCTAATCACAACAGCGGTATAGAATTAGGACCCTTCATCGTCATGCCAGACCATGTGCACGGTATCGTGATGCTGTGGGAGCGGGCGGGTTTGGAACCCGCCCCTACGGAGCTTACGGAGATCATACGACAGCTTAAAACATTCTCCTCAAGAAGAATAAACAAGCTTTTAAATTTATCGCCGCCTTTATGGCAGAGATCGTTTTATGAGCATGTGATAAGAAATGAACAGGATTTTCAAGATACAGCGTCGTATATCGAAGCCAACCCATTACGGTATATCCTAAAAAAATATTTGTAGGGGCGGGTTCCAAATACGCCCGAATAAGGAGGCACACCATGCCGTTTGATTTCAAAAAGGAATACAGGGAATTTTACATGCCGGCGAAAAAGCCGGTTATTGTGGACGTTCCGGAGATGAGCTATGTGGCCGTGCGGGGACGGGGTGACCCGAACGAGGAGGGCGGGGAGTATAAGGCGTCCATCGGGCTTCTCTACGGCATCGCTTTTACGATAAAGATGAGCAAAATGGGCGACCACCGGATGGAGGGGTACTTCGACTTCGTGGTGCCGCCGTTGGAGGGGTTCTGGTCTCAGGAGGGGCGCGACACGGGCATCGACTACACGCGCAAGGGCGACCTTGAGTTTGTCTCCTGCATCAGACTGCCCGATTTTGTGACGAAAGAGGAATTCAATTGGGCCGTAAATGAGGCGACACGGAAGAAAAAGACGGACTTTTCAAAGGTCGAGTTTCTTGCTATCAGGGAGGGCTTGTGCGTACAGTGTATGCACCTGGGGCCATACGACGCGGAGCCCGAAACCGTCCGCCTGATGCACGAGCATATGGAGAAACAGGGTTATGAGCTGGACATCTCGGATACAAGACAGCACCACGAGATATACCTCTCCGACCCGCGCAAGTGCGCCCCGGAGAAGCTCAGGACCGTGGTGCGGCATCCGATAAGGGCAATCAAATAGACAGATAAGCGAGGTTGACATAATATGTACATCCGTGACATTTACAAATCGAAAAAACTCCCCATCTCCTACGAGATATTCCCGCCCAAGGGGGAGCTGAACCTTGAGACGCTCAAGGGGACGCTGAACGAGCTTGCGGGGACGGAGCCGGATTTTATTTCCGTCACCTGCTCCGCCGGCGGGTCCGGGAACGGGAAGAACACCGCGGCCCTCACCGGGGTGATCGAGCGTGAGTACGGCATACCGGCGGTGGCCCATGTGACGTGCGTAAACTCCACGAAAGCCGACGTGGACGTGTCCGTGGAGGACATAAAAAGCCAGGGGATAAGCAACGTTTTCGCCCTTCGGGGGGACAGGCTCCCGGGGAGCGTGACACGGGATTTTCGCTACGGGGCGGAGCTCGTGCGGTATCTTCGAGCCACCACGGACTTTTGCGTGGGCGGCGGATGCTACCCGGAGGGGCACGTGGAGTGCGACGATTTTGACGAGGACATAAGGCATTTACTCGAGAAGCAGGACGCGGGGGCGGAATTTTTCCTAAGCCAGCTCTTTTTTGAAAATACCGCCTTCTACCGCTTTATTGAGAAGGCCCGGGCCGCCGGTATCGCCGTGCCCATCGATGCCGGGATAATGCCGATAATGGGCAAAAGCCAGATAACCCGGATGGTGTTCATGTGCGGGGCCAGCCTGCCCTCGGCTGTCATACGGATGGTGAACCGGTATGAGCACGACCCGGAGTCCCTTCTGAAGGCCGGGATGGAGTACGGGGCCGTCAGCGGGATACATATCTACACCATGAACAAGCCTGAGGTGGCGAAATTTGAGATGGGGGCACTGCGGGATGCCGGATTTTGAGTACAGCATCGACAAAAGCGAGGTCCTGCGATATCTGGGTCACCGGGGGCAGGCACTGGAGCCGGAGCTTGAGGCGAAAATAGAGGAGCTTTCCCAAAAATGCCTTGAAAACGCCAAACCCAGATACTGCTTTGAGGTATTCCCCGTGGAGCCGTGGCCGGCGATAGGCGGCGTTTACCTGCGGGGCGAGGACATAAAAAAGCACCTGGAGGGGGCGGAGTACTGCGCCGTTATGGCGGCCACACTGGGGCTTGAGGTGGAGCGGGCCATGCTGAGGCTGGGCCAGAGGTCGGCGGTGGCGGAACTTATTTATAACTCGGCCTGCACGGCGCTCATCGAGGCCGTGGCAGACAGATGCGAGGGGGAGATAAGGGCCTACGCTAAAGAGCGCGGCCTTGTGACCTCCTACCGCTACGGGCCGGGG
Source organism: uncultured Oscillospiraceae bacterium (assembly GCA_947627085.1). Classification (GTDB taxonomy): domain Bacteria; phylum Bacillota; class Clostridia; order Oscillospirales; family Oscillospiraceae; genus RUG626. The sequence continues at coordinate 545 of CANQUO010000015.1, read as the reverse complement.
TACGGGGATTTTCCGCTGGAACAGCAAAGGGACGTGCTGGGGCTTATAGATGCGCACACGAGGCTCGGGATAACGCTGACGGACTCCATGCTGATGCTCCCGAGGAAGAGCGTCTCGGCGCTTATCGGGCTCTACCCGGAGAGCTTGGGCGTCAAGCGGGGCGGCACCAGCTGTGAAAGGTGCGAGAACCGGGAATTTTGCGAATTTCGAAAGGAGGGCTACGGCTGTGGCGGCTAACGGATTTACGCTCATAGACGGGGCCATGGGCACGGAGCTTCAAAAGCGGGGACTTAAGACGGGCGGCCTGCCGGAGCTTCTCAATCTGACCGACCCGGACATCGTGAGGGCGGTGCATAGAGATTATGTTAACTCAGGAGTTGACATAATCACGGCAAACACCTTCGGGGCCAACTCCAAAAAGCTGGGTGGCGTGGAGAAGGTCAGGGAGGTCATTTCGGCCGGTGTTCGCCTCGCCAGGGAGGCCGGGGCGAGAAGGGTGGCCCTGGACATCGGTCCCACGGGGACGCTTTTGGAGCCCATGGGGA
>CANQUO010000014.1 GCA_947627085.1 uncultured Oscillospiraceae bacterium | reverse complement strand
TGGACTACCTGCGCCCCGATGGCAAAACCCAAGTGACCATCGAGTATAACGAGGACGGTACCCCAAGGCGGCTGGACACAGTGGTCATCTCCACCCAGCACGGCCCGGAAGCGGAGCTGGCGCAGATAAGAAAGGATATGATAGAGCTTGTCATCAAGCCAGTGATCCCCAACGAGTTACTGGACTGTGAAACAAAAATCTATGTCAATCCCACGGGCCGGTTCGTCATCGGCGGGCCTCAGGGGGATTCGGGCCTTACGGGTCGGAAGATCATCGTAGATACATACGGCGGCAGCGCCCCCCATGGCGGCGGTTGCTTTTCAGGCAAAGACCCCACCAAGGTGGACCGCTCCGCCGCCTACGCGGCCCGCTGGGTGGCCAAGACCGTGGTTGCCGCCGGCCTTGCACGGAGATGTCAGGTCCAGCTGGCTTATGCCATAGGCGTCGCACGCCCGGTCTCGGTGCGGGTGGACACCTTCGGCACCGGTGTGGTCACCGACGCGGAACTTGAGGCGGCGGTGGAGAAGACCTTCGACCTGCGCCCCGCGGCCATCATCCGGGACTTGAATCTGCGTCGTCCAATCTACCGTCCCCTGGCCGCCTACGGCCATTTCGGCAGGACCGACCTTGACCTTCCCTGGGAGCACACCGACAGGGCGGAGGAGCTGAAGAAAAATCTATAAGCTTCTTTACAAGCATTAATACCAATATCTAATCAAAATAAGGCATTTGCGGCGGCCTTTTTCGCGTCATCGTCGCTCAAGCCGCTTTACCTCAGTTGCGCACCTCCGAGCGGTAGCCTCTCGGAGGTGCCGTAGCATTTATGTGGGTTGACGCTTACCCCCGCTCTGCCTTATCATTTTTCCCGCAAATTTTGCTACCCAAGGAGGCCGCCGGAATGGCACAGCCAAACAACGCGCCGGAAAAAGCTGCCGAAGCGCCCAGCGCCGGCCTCCGCAGGGCCGTAACCGAAAGGCTTGCGGCGGCAACGGAGAGCGGGAATATGGAGGCGGCCTGTGAAGCATTGTGGGAAGCGCTTTCCGCCTTCGCCGGTGATCCATTCAAGACCGCCAAGGGCTTGTCTTACACTTACTCCATCCGAGGCAACGAGATGTTTTTCACCCGCAAGGAAAAATCCGTCACCCGCGCCAGCGTCAACAGGGCCTTTGACACGGTCCTGCGGCTTCAGCGGGAGGGCACGGCCATCACCGGCCCAAAAATGCTGCGGTGCTTCGGGGCCAGCTACCTCTACCCCCTCTTTATCCGCATCGGCGTGGTACGCACTGGGGCGCTCATCATGGAGGCAGAAAAAGAATAACTGCCTTTTCCCGCCGGCTTAAAAACTTTCACTTGCACTATTTCTCCACCTGTGATACAATATTATCTATAATATGTCACAAGTGTGGTGATTTTAATTGATAGAAACCTACGACATCGCCGGCTACTGCCGCATCTCCGTGGACGAGGAGCTGGATAGGGACAACACGTCCATCGAGAACCAGAAGGCGATCATCGAGGACTTTGTAAAGCGCCGGTTCCCCGGCAGTACGCTGACCTTTTACGAGGACCGGGACCGCTCCGGGTACACCTTCGAGCAGCGGGAGGGCTACCAGCGGATGCGCCGTGAGCTGACCTCGCACCGGCTGGATATCCTGGTGGTGAAGGACTTCTCCCGCTTCTCCCGGCGCAACAGCCGGGGGCTGGTGGAGCTGGAGGACCTGCGGGACGCCGGACAACATCGACTTCCCCAACGACGACGACTGGCTGAAAATACAGTTCCAGTTCCTCATCAACGAGATGCCCGTCACCGACGCCAGCAAAAAAGTCAAATCCGTCATCCGCCGCCGGCAGGAGGACGGGAAGTGGATTTGCGCCGCGCCCTACGGGTACATCGTGAACAGCCGCCAGGAATTTGAGATCGTCCCCACCGAGGCGGAGATCGTGCGGAAAATTTTCGAGCTCTACACCTCCGGCTGGGGCTACAAGCGCATCGCCAATTATCTCACCGACCAGGGCGTCCCCACGCCCCGCATGTCGGAAAAACAGCGCCGGGAGGCCCAGGGCCTGGATTCCAACCGGGAGACCCGTCGGGAATGGGCCATCATGACCGTGGAGGGCATTCTGAAAAATGACTTTTACATCGGCACCCTCCGCCAGGGCAAGTACACCCGCCGGAAGATCAACGGCAAGGACGTGAAGCGGGACGCGGAGGATCACATCGTCATCGAGCGCCACCACCAGGCCATCATCGACTACCGCACCTTCGCCCTCGTACGGGCCCAATTGGAGGAGCGCGGCGCCGCCCACTACCGGGGCCGGAAAAAGTACGACAACGCCTACTCCGGCTTCTTAGAGTGCGGCGACTGCGGCAATCCCATGTTCGCCATGAGCCGCGCCGATCTGAGGGACGCCTACCGGTGCGGGCTATATCACCGACGGGGCCTGAAGGGCTGTACCAGCCACCATATCCGTGTGGACAAGCTGGACGAGCTTTTGAAGCTCTACGTCCAGAAGGTCAAGGACAACTCCTCCGCCATGCTGGATAGGCTCAACGAGGAGCTGGCGAACGAGCGGGAGAACGTGGCCGAGACGGAGCGGGTGGAGGCCAATTTGGAGGAGGTCCTGCGGGACCTTCAGGAGGAGCTCCGGGCCACAAAGCGCCAGCGTATCCGGGACATCATGAAGCACCCGGACCGGGAGGAGGCGCTGGAGGAGACCTACGACGAGCTGGAGGACGACCTTCTCCGCCGCATCGAGGGCATCGAGAACCAGATGCGCCTTGCCGCCGACAAGCGGAACACCATCATCCGTGTCAACCGGGCGGCCAAGACGGCTATGGACGTGTTCGACGACATATTGAACAAAGAAAAGCTGGACCGGAACGACATCCAGCTCATCGTGAAGAAGATCAAGGTCTATGAGGACCACATAGAGGTGGAGCTCCGGGCCGACATAGACAGCCTTCTCAAATGCGGGACGCTCCCGGAAGTCGCAAATTTTGATTTGGACATGGCGGATAACTCACAAACAGCCGTCATCCAGTCCTCCGTTCACCACGGGGACAAGGTCTACCATGTCCATGTTGTCAGCGACGGCGACCCGCTGGAGATATATACGGAGAAGGACGGCGAGGTCATTTTCAAGAAGTACTCACCCATGGGGGAGCTCAGCGATTTCGCGGGGCAGATGTGCGAGACTCTCAGCAAGACTACGAACCTCCCCGCCGCCATAACAGACAGGGACAGCGTCATCGCGGTGTGCGGCATACAAAAGCGGGAGCTCACCGGACGCCAGGTGAGCCAGGAGCTGGAGGCCATAATGGAGGGCCGCCAGGTCTACCACCGGACGGGCTCCGACAGGGCGGTGAACCCCGCCGACGGGGCCGATAAGTACACCGTCACCGTGGCCGCCCCGATTTTGGCCGAGGGCGACGTCATGGGCTGTGTCCTCTTCTTCACCGAGGGCGACGGCACAGTGGGCGAGGTCGAATACAAGCTGGCCCAGACCGTTGCGACGTTTTTGGGTAAGCAGATGGAAAACTGACTATTTCGAAAAAGGCTTTGCCTTTTTCGAAATAAGGGATGCGTGCGAAAAAATTTCCGGAATTGGAATTCCGGAAATTTTTTCTGCTGTTTTGCTCCGCGCACGGCTCGAAGAGCCGTACACTGCGCAAAACAAAAGGGATTTTTTCCGACGTACATGCCGTCGGAAAAAATACTATTTCTCGATAAAAATATCCGTTTTTTTTTGCTCTCCCTCTTGACAGCGCGCTCCTACAAGTGTAGTATAGTGTCATGCTTACAGTTGTAGGAGGTATTATCATGAGACTTTCTGATCGGGAATGGGCGGTGCTGGACGCGCTGTGGGAGACAGGCGGGGCGACGCTGGGGGAGCTGACCGGGGCTTTGGCGGAGCGGACCGGGTGGAACCGGAACACGGTGCTGACGTACCTCACCAGAATGGAGGCCAAGGGGCTGGTGTCCATCGACACGGAGGGCAGTCCCAGGCGCTACCGGGCGGCGCTGAGCCGGGAGGAGTGCCGCTCCCAGGCGCGTCGCGGCTTTCTTGAGAGCGTCTACCACGGCTCCACCGGGGATTTAGTGGCGGCGTTTTTGAAGGAGAGCTCCATCTCCCGGGAGGAGAAGGAGCGGCTCCAAAAGCTCCTGGACGAGATGGAGGTGTAAAAGGTGCGGGATATCTGGGGTTTTCTCCTTCAGACCCTGACCGCCTCCGGCGCGGCGGTACTGCTCATTGCGGTCAAGGCCATGCTCCGGGACAAGCTCTCGCCCCGCTGGCAGTTTTCCGCCTGGGGTGGGTTGGCGGCGGTACTACTGGTGCCGGCGGGGCTGGGGGGACGGTACGCCCTTATGAACTGGCCTCTGCTGGTGGAGGCTCTGCGTTCCGCCCTCACCGGAAAATTCGGGACGCTGACTTATGTCACGGCCCCTGTGCCGTTGCCGCCTGCCAGTGCCCCCGCCTCCCTGTGGGACTGGCTATACATCGCGTACCTTGCCGGCGCGGCGGCGCTGGCCGCAAGGTATATCCTGTCCTACATCCGTCTGCGCCTTGCCCTTAAGGGTGGGCGGCCGGTCACCGGCGGACAGATCGCGGACGTGGCGGAAAAGTACGGCCTCCCAATGTGCAAGGCAGTGGAGGTGGGGGGACTTCAGACGGCCTTCGTCTGCGGGGTATTCAGGCCCGTGCTGGCCCTTCCCGCCGAGCGTAAGACCGACGACAAGGTCATACTCCACGAGCTGTTGCACCTTAAATACCGCGACGCGGCCTGGGGGCTGGTCATCTCATTTTTCCGGTGCCTCCACTGGTGCAACCCTCTCCTGTGGCTGTGCGCCGATATGGCTTCAAGCGACCTGGAGGCTCTGTGCGACCAGCGGGTATTGGAGCGGCTGGAGGGGGAGGACCGGCGGGACTACGGCCGGATACTGCTGAGTATGGCCGATGAAAAATACGCCCGGGTCCCCGGTACCTCATCCATGGCCAACGGGAGCCGGAACATCCGCCGGCGAATCGAGGCAATAGTCAGATTTAAGCGCTACCCCGCCGGGATGAAGCTCGTGTCCGTGTGCATACTGCTGGTGCTTCTATGCCCCCTCCTTGCGGGCGCGAGAGCCCGGACCACAACGGACACCGGGGACGAATACATCGACTTGGCCTCCGCCCGCACGACCCGTTGTACCACCTTCGCCGGGGCCTTTGATACCTACGCCAAGGCCGTCATAACGGGCCGCAACGACTACCGGGCCATGTGCGCGCCCCTTTCCGAACAGGACGCCCTAGCCGAGAGCTGGTCTGAGTACGGCAGTCGAAGCTGGTTTGACGCCAATTTAAGCTACAAGGACCTCTACGACCGCTCCCTCGGATATGGCATATACAACCTTGCCGAAGATAACGGCGCCTGGGAAGGCCTTCTTGTCCTGACCCTCCAAAGCGCCCCGGAGGGGCAGACCTGGAGCGGCAATTCCTCCGAGCGCTGGGTCACGGTCCAGCCCCTTCGGGCCTATCGGGAGGGCGGCCGCTGGGTGGTCATGCCCCTTGGCGACGCCAAAACCTGTCAGCGCGATGAGCGCGACGGCGTCGATCAGGGCCTTCCGTACCTTGAGTACAAAGACGCGGCGGCGGACTTCACCGTCCGTCTCCTCTGGCAGGCCGAATCCTACGTGGACAGCCGCACCGAGCCCGACGTTTTCGGCCGCTCTCAGCCGGACATCACACCCGTGCCCGACGGAAAATTCCTCTCCGAGACCCAGGAGACCGTTTTAGCCGATTACACCGGCCCGGAGGAGAACAGGGCCCTTTATGACCGCATCGCCGTATCCGCGGCGGAGCTTAAGTCAGGGGAGGCACGGCATGTACTTCGCGCCCCCAAATCCGGGGAGACCGGATATAGCTCCGACGGCAGCGTGTTTGGCGGTCTTTTCCTCCGGGACGACTGGTGGGACGGCCCCATATTCCTGTCAGGAGGAGGGGAATGGGGCGGCGACCCCACGCCGCCGGAGCTCTACGCCGCCGACCTCTATCTCAACGGCGAAAAGGTAGCGGAGCTGACGCTCAGGCCGGAGGAGGGAGGGGCTATATATGGATGAAAACCGCCGGCGTCTCACCTCCGGCGTCTCTCAGGCCGCCTGGGGGTACTTCTTCCTCCACATCGACATTAACATCGGCCCCGTGAGTATCCTCCCCGCCTTCGTGGGGTATCTCCTTATGCTGTCCGCCATCGGCAATCTCTCCGCTGAGCGCCGGGAGCTTAAGCTCCTGCGGCCCCTTTGTATAATACTTGCGATTTGGAACGGTACGGACTGGCTGGCCTCCTTTGTCGGAACGGACCTTGACGGCCTCTTTGTGCCTTTGGATATTCTCGTGTCCGTGGCGGGGCTGTATTTCCACTTCCAATTCCTCACCGACATGGCCGCACTGGCGGAGCGCTGCCAGCCCCGGGGCGCCTTGATCGCCATGCGGCTCATCATCTGCCGGACGGTCTACGTGACGCTTATAGCTGTTGTCAACGTGCTTTTCAGCCTGCCCCTGGAGCTTCGGGACGACGCCCGGGTCGCTATCGCCATACTCTGCGGCCTTGCCAGCGCCGTCGCCGCCCTCACCGCCATGTTCGGCCTCTTCTCCCTTCGAAGATCGATCGCCGCGGAAAATCCGGCAAATTGATATCAAAATACGCAAAAAAGACCTCGGGCAAAAACCCGAGGTCTTATAGTTTGTAGTATTTTATCTCACGTCTCCCAGAAAGAATAATGCCAGCGTCCCCGGTCCGGAGTGGGCGCCGATGACCGGGCCCACGGGGCTTATGGTGATGTCGATGGGGTGGAGGGCCTCCTGGACGAGGCTTGCCAGATATTTCGCGTCCTCCGGGCAGTCGCCGTGGCTTATGAACACGTGCTGGTGGGGTATGTCGTCCCCGGTGTCCCGGCACTTGTCAAAAATGGCCTTTATGGAGGCTTTCCGGCCCCGGGCCTTGGACATGTTTATGAGCCGCCCCTCGTCGTCCACGTGGAGCACGGGCTTAATATTGAGGATGGTCCCCACCGCCGCCGTGGCCGCCGAGACGCGCCCGCCGCGCTTTAAGAAGAAAAGGTCATCCACCGTGAACCAGTGCACCACCCTCGGGGCCGTGGCCGCGGCGAAGTCCCGGGCCTCCTCGATGGTGGCGCCGTCGCGTTTTTTAAGGGCCGTCAGGTACACCAAAAGCCCCTGGCCCATGGAGGCGCACTTGGAGTCAATGACGTAAATTTTTCTCTCCGGGTATTTCTCCGAAAGCTCCGCCGCCGCGATGCCGCCGTTCTGACAGGTGCTGGAGAGGGCCGTGGCAAAGCCGATGTAGAGTATGTCAGTGCCGGCCTTCAAAATGGGCTCCATGAGCGCCACAAACTCACCGGGGTTCACCGCCGCCGTGGCCGCGTTGCCGCCGGCTCTCAGGGCCTCGTAAAACACGTGGGAGGGTATCTCCCGTTCGTCAAGGTAGTTGCGAAATTCCTTACCGTCCAGGTTGACGCTGAGGGGCAGGACGTTTATCCCAAGCTCCTCCGCCATGCCCGCCGGCAGGTCGCAGGAGGAATCGGTCAGAATGATATATTCGCTCATAAGCATCTCCTTCTCGGGGCTACCGCCATATTCAGCTTAATTATATCAATTTCCCCCCGATTTGTCGAGCCCCATTTTCCCCTCCGCTCCAAAAAAGCATCATTCAATCTCCCAAACACCGCTCACCCCCCAAAATCCCGCACCACCCCCAATTCAATATTTTTTCCGACGGCATGTACGTCGGAAAAAATCCCTCTTGTTTTGCGTAGTGTATGGCCCTCCGGGCCATGCGCGAAGCAAAACGGCAGGGAAAAATATTTGAATTTCGCAAAATTCAAATATTTTTTCCGCACGTCCCCCCTTGTCTTGCAAAGGCCTACGGCCTTTGCAAGACAAAATGGTGAGCGCCCGGAATACCGTAGTATCCCGGGCGCTCATATAGGGATGGTGGGGGTGGTGGGAGCTTATTTAACGAGCTTGGCGACCTCGGCGGCCAGGTCGTCCTGGCGCTTCTCGATCCCCTCGCCCTTCTCGAAACGGACGGCGCCGGCAAATTTGATGGTGCCGCCCAGGGCCTTGGCGGAGTTTGCGATGTACTTCTCCACGGTCACGGAGTTGTCCTTGACGAACTCCTGCTGGAGAAGGCAGTTCTCGGCGTAGAACTTGTTGAGCTTGCCCATGACGATCCTCTCGCGGACCTGCTCGGGCTTGCTGGCCATGGAGGGATCGTTGGCCATCTGGGCCATCATTATCTTCTTCTCCTCGTCCAGCACGTCCTGAGTGACCTGGGTCTTGTCCCAGAAGCGGGGGTTCAGGGCCGCGATCTGCATGGCGGCGTCCTTGCCCACGGCCTCCACCTTATCGGCGGGCAGGTCGGTGTCGAGGTTCACGATGACGCCGATCTTGCCGCCCATGTGGACGTAGGGGACGGAGACGCCGGTATCGAACCGGGCGAAGCGGCGGACGCTTATGTTCTCGCCGATCACCAGGACCTTCTCATTCTGGGCCTCCTTGACGGTGAGGTCGGAGGAGGGGTACTTGCAGGCCATAAGGGAGTCAAGGTCGGCGGGGGCGTCCTTGGCGACAACGGCGGCGACCTGGTGGACATAGTCCACAAAGACGTCGTTCTTGGCCACGAAGTCGGACTCGGCGTTGACCTCAACGCAGACGCCCACTCCGTCAATGACGGTGGCGTAGGCCACGCCCTCGGCGGCGATGCGGCCGGCCTTCTTCTGGGCGGCGGCAAGGCCCTTCTCGCGGAGCCACTCGACTGCCTTGTCAATATCTCCGTCGGTGGCGGCAAGGGCCTTCTTGCAGTCCATCATGCCGACGCCGGTCATCTCACGCAGGTTTTTTACATCAGCGGCTGAAATAGCCATATCCTTTTGTCCTCCTTATTACTCTTCGCTGGCGGCTTCCGCGGCCTCTTCCTTGGCCTCGGCGGCGTCCTCGCCCTGGCGGCCCTCCTGGATGGCGTTGGCCATGGTGGCGGCGATAAGGCGGATGGCGCGAATGGCGTCGTCGTTGCCGGGAATCACGTAATCTATCTCGTCAGGGTCGCAGTTGGTGTCAACAATGGCGACGATGGGGATGCCCAGCCTTCTGGCCTCGGCGATGGCGTTGCGCTCCTTGCGGGGGTCGACGATGAAGAGGGCGGAGGGAAGCTTACTCATCTCCTTGACGCCGCCCAGGTACTTCTCGAGCTTGGCCATTTCGCCCAGGTGCTTCATGACCTCCTTCTTGGGGAGCATGTCGAAGGTGCCGTCCTCCTGCATCTTCTTGAGCTGCGCCAGCCTGTCCACGCGGGTGCGCATGGTCTTGAAGTTGGTGAGCATACCGCCCAGCCACCGGGCGTTGACGTAGTACATGCCCACGCGCTCGGCCTCCTCGCGCATGGCGTCCTGGGCCTGCTTCTTGGTGCCCACGAAGAGGAGCGTGCCGCCGTTCTCGGACAGCTCACGGACGAAGTTATAGGCCTCCTCCAGCTTCTTCACGGTCTTGGCAAGGTCGATGATGTAGATGCCGTTGCGCTCCATGTAGATGTAGGGAGCCATCTTGGGGTTCCAGCGCCTGGTCTGGTGACCGAAGTGGACGCCGGCCTCAAGGAGCTGTTTCATTGATACTACTGCCATTTTTTGTTCTCCTTTTAAAATTTAGTTCTTACCTCCACGCGGCGTAAACCGTGCCAACCTTCCGGCACATGACCCGGCAAACCGGCGTGTGCGTAATACCCCCTTTGGAGGCTTTAGTATTATAACAGAGCCTTTTCCCGATTGCAAGGATTATTTTTCCCTTTTTTGAAAAATTTCAGTCATTTTTTATTCGATTTCTACCGGTTTCAATAAAGTCCCAATTCGACCTTGTGTTCCCGGCTAAAGGCGTGAATAATTATTAATAAGCATAATTATCCGTCTCAGCGGACAGTTGATTTCTACACTTTTAGGTGTTATAATAGATAATGTCGAGTGAGCGACTGTTCGACAAATTGCTAATTATGAAGGATGTGGTTTTATGTATATTATGGCAACGATCTCTACATTGATAGCATGGGTCGTTGGTCTGCTTTTAGACGCAATTATCGATTTTAATCCACAGGGGTTTTTGTGCTTTAGACTGCTATTACCCATATTGGCAATGGGACTTTGTATATTGCATAGTATCAAAGAAAACAAGGATAAGCGGGACTAATAAATTCCAGTTTGTCAGGACGTTGCAAACCTCTTTCGGAACAAAATAGCGCACTTCTATACATAGGTTTGGCGACAATATATTGCGTGCTCCGTAGAACCACGCGCAACCACCGACTTCATCGAATTGAGACAGAAGGGCATTTTGCCTTATCACCCGTCGGCAATTATGCTGGCGGGTGATTTTTTTACACACCGTTGGATAAATATCCACCCAGACGTGGCTCAGCCGGGAACACAAAAGGGAATTGGGAGTCAATAGAAAAATCTCTCCGCCTTATCCTTTATCCCCTCCCGAAAGGCCGCCAGGGTGTCCTCGTTCTCGGCTATCCAGTAGGGACGGGACACGGGCAGGTCCGCCTTCGTGTCGTCAAAGTCGGCAAAGTCGAACCACACCGCCGCCTTTATGTGCCCGTAGGAGCCGATGCCGGCGAACATGTCCTGTATCCACCCGGGCTTGTCCCCGCCCACGGAGGAGGAGGCGAATTCCGTGACCATCCAGGGAAAGTCCCCGAAATGTGGGCCGTACTCGCCGTCTATGGCCTTGTATATCTCGTCAAAGCTCCGCCAGGTCTCGCCAAATCTGTCGGCGTAGTAGGTGCCGGTGTTGTAGCCGGTGACGCCCAGCATCTGGACATAGCCGTTCCCGGGGTAATAGGCGAGGTAGGAGTTCCAATTCGCCGGCGGGTAGTCGCGGTCGTTGGGGTTCCATACCCATATGAGGTTATCGACGCCCCGGGCCTCAAAAAAGTCGTAAATATACCGCCATACGGCGACATAAATATCCGGGTCGGCCATATTCACCACGCCCGAATAACTGCACCAGTCGGAATTCATCTCGTTATTGAGCCTGAACAGCACCGGGTGCCCGAAGGAGACAAGGTCCCCGGCTATCTCCTCAAGCTTGCCGTCATACTCGCCACGGAGGACGCCCAGCATGGGGGAGGCCGCTGTGTCAAGGCCCTGATTTCCGGAGACGGTGCACTGCATGGTGAGCTCCGTAAGCTTCCCCTCGTCATACCAGCCCTCCATTGTCTCCACCGGCACGGGCTCGCTGAGCTGGAAATATTTAAGGGCGATGGCAAAGCGGTGGCCGAGCTTCTCCTCGATATCGTGGGTGTCGGCGCTAAATACGCCGAAATAGGGCTCGTCGGCTGCCAAAAGCTTTTGATAGGACGCCACTGTCTCCTTTGACCAGCTCTCCGGCGTCACGGGCTCAAAATCCGTGCGGAGCTCACGGCCCTTAAACCGTATGGACGGGCGGAGGGTCTCAATAAACCCGTCCACCGCGTCCTGGGCTTTGTCCGCGTCAACGCGGCTATCGTATTTTAAAAGCGCCCTTATAAAATATCTTGTACCCGTGCGAAGTGTGACGAAGGTGTAGGTGTCCTCCATCCCCTCGGGCATCCCCTCAAGGCGCAGTGACACATACTGCTTCATGCCCTCACTGTCCCGGGAGATGACCTGGGCTCCGTTGGCCGTCTGCCAGTCGGGGCTCAAGATAAAGCGGTTGAAGTAGTAGTCGATGTACTCCTGTATGTCCAGATAGGGCGAGCGCTCACGGGACACCCGGACGTGGAGATAGTCGCTTTCAAAGGTCTCATAGACCCGGCTCATGCTCTCGTCGGCGATCATGTCCTCCGGCAATTCGGCGCGCCAGCCGATGAAGCGGTCCACTATCCCCAGCCCGTCATATAAAAAGAGGTAGGCAAAGCCGAGGGCGCCGATGACAAATATCGCCACGGCGCTCAGGACGGTCGCTGTCTTTTTCTTTTTGGACATGGGCTTTTTCCCTGTATCGCCCTTTCCCATATGTGTACCTCGTCTATTTTTTGTATTTCCCCCGGGGCGTTTTCTCCCGGGTCTCCAGCCTGTCGTCCTCCACCAGGATTATATCGTCGCCTATCCTGCGGATGGAGCCCCAGGGTATGACGTACTCGTTGGATTTCCCGAAAATGCCGGAAATTTTAAACTCCCCCGGCACCACCAGCGCCGACATCTGACCGGAGTTTATGTCGAACACCGCGTCCGACACGAACCCCAGCCGGTAGCCGGTGTTCACGTTTATGACTTCCTTGTACCTCAGGTCCCCGATTCTGCAATCCATGCTGATACCCCCTCATGGGAGTATATGAGGGAGCTTTTTCTTCCATTCCTCTCTTGCCGCGCCGGACGCCGGTTTTTTTCCGGCTCCGATAAGTCTTTTGCCAAATTCAATGAGCTCCGAGCAGACTAGGCTCAGCACCAGCAGAAGCGGTAGGGCGAGGAACTCGTTTATAAGGCTGGGGCTGTATAGGAGCTTCACGAAAAAGCTCTGGGAGGTGAAATAGCAATAAATAAAGGAGTGGAGCATGAAAATGTTCCCGCTGTGGCGTCCGAGGTAGCCAAAGGCCGCGCCGAGATACGGGATGACGCTCAACGTGCACCGCAAAAAGAGTATGATCGCCACGGCGAAGAAGGTGTCAAATGCCAGTCCCACCTGACTTCTAATGAGCGCTGTCGCAAGGACAGCCGCCCCCGTGGCGGATACGCACAGCCACGGCTTTTTTCTGAAAAGCGCTGTAAATTTTCCAAGAAGATCGCGTTGTGCCACAAATATGCCAGCGGCAAACGGGAAAAACCAGTATATTTCCCGGCATGTATCCCAGACGTTGTTTCCCAAAAAATAATACAGCGCCAGCGGCACGGCGGTGACGGGCAGGACTACGTAAGGCACGCGCTTGACGCCCAGATAAAGGAGGGGAAAGCAGAGGTAGAGCACCAATGCCGCCTCCATGTACCACCAGGTCTGATTGTAGGTGGGCGTCCCCAAAAGGGGCCTCAACGCGAAAAACTCCGCGCAGGCATTGCCGAAGCCCCGCAGCCCGGTGCCATAGACGGCCCAGGGGGTGAACTCCACCCTGGCAAAGAAGATGCCAAGGGTAACAAAGAGAACATAGATGAGAAAATACGGGCGCATGAGCCCAAAGGTGTGGCGCAGGGTGAAGCGCCCCAACTTCTCCCTGCCATTCTCCATGCTCACCGTGAGCCCATAGCCGCTGAGCACTACAAATATGGCCACACAGACCTTGGAGAGGGTCGCCACTGTCAGCGGCAGATACTCGTGGAAAATGTCTATGGGCGCGGGGGCCACGCCCATATAGAGGTGGTGGATAAGAAGCAGGATGATCGCCGCGCCCTTGGCGATGTTGGTATCGCGCTTCACGTATCCTTCAGTCAATGTTTTCATGCGCCGGCCTCAGTTAAGAAAGTCCTTAAGCTTCTTGGACCTTGAGGGGTGGCGGAGCTTACGGAGGGCCTTGGCCTCTATCTGGCGGATGCGCTCGCGGGTGACGTTGAACTCCCGGCCAACCTCCTCAAGGGTGCGGGTGCGGCCGTCCACGATGCCGAAGCGCAGCTCCAGCACCTTCTTCTCCCGGGGAGTCAGGGTGTCCAGCACCTCCATGAGCTGTTCCTTCAAAAGCGTGAAGCTGGCGGCCTCCGCCGGCTCCGAGGCGTCCTCGTCCGGGAGGAAATCCCCAAGGTGCGAGTCCTCTTCCTCGCCGATGGGCGTCTCAAGGCTCACGGGCTCCTGGGCTATCTTCAGGATATCCCGGACCTTCTCCACGGGCATATCCATCTCGGCGGCTATCTCCTCGGGACTGGGGTCGTGGCCAAGCTCCTGCAGAAGCTGGCGGCTCACCCTTATGACCTTGTTTATGGTCTCCACCATGTGCACCGGGATGCGGATGGTCCTGGCCTGGTCGGCGATGGCCCTTGTTATGGCCTGGCGTATCCACCAGGTGGCGTAGGTGGAGAATTTGTAGCCCTTTTGATAGTTGAATTTCTCCACGGCCTTTATGAGCCCCAGGTTGCCCTCCTGGATGAGGTCGAGGAAGAGCATACCACGGCCCACGTATCTCTTGGCGATGGACACCACGAGCCTGAGATTTGCCTCCGCCATGCGCTGTTTGGCCTCCTCGTCGCCGTCGGCCATGCGCTGGGCAAGCTCCACCTCCTCCTCGGGCGTGAGAAGGTTTACCTTGCCTATCTCCTTGAGGTACATCCTCACCGGGTCGTCGATGGCGAAAGTGTCGGACAAGGCGTCGGTGCTCTCCAGCTCCTCCCGGGTTATCTCGTCGATGCCCTCCAGCTCCTCAAGCGGCGCGTCCACGTCCTCCAAAAGCTCCAGGGCCTCCTCGTCCGTGGTCTCCACGCCCAGGGCCTCCAGCCGCTCGTAGAATTTGTCTATCTGCTCCGGGTCGAGGTTCATGCTGTCTATGACGCTGAGCTCCTTCGAGGAGAGGGAGCCCTTCTTCTGGCCCTCCTTTACAAGGGCCTCCAGCTTCTCAAGCTGTGCCTGCTCCTGGGTCTTGCCGTTATTGTTGTTCGTTTTCTTTTCTTCCATGGTCTTTATCCTCCAAGCCCTTTTTTCTTTTGATATTTGTCCCTGACCGCTAAAAGGTCCTCGCGGCCCGATTTTTTGATCTTCTCGGTCTTTATTTTATCTATGTAATCGGAAAGCGCCTCTCTGGCGTTGCCCATATTCACCGGACTTTGCAATATCCGCGTCAGCTGTGACGCCTCATCCGGCGGGAGCACGGCGGATATCACCGCCGGGGCGACCTCCCGGTGTTCCCCGACTCTTTCAAGTATCCTCTCAAATATCCTGCCCAGAAAATCCGAGGTGAAGTCCTCACGCGTAAGGCCGCCTACGTATTTTACAAGCTCCGGGTCCGCCATAAGGAGCCTGACTACCCCCTCCTCCGCCGCGGCGGAGGCCACGTTTTCGTACCTTATGCTCTTGGCCGTGGGCTGTACCGTTATCTCCGGGCGCATGGCCTGACGCTCCCGCTTTTTCCGCTCCGCCGCCGAGTTTTTCCGCATGGCCCCCCGGAGCTCGTTGAGCACCGCGTCCGCCGAGACCCCGGCGTACTCCGCCACACGCTTTGCGTATATCTCCCGCTCCACGGCGTTGGGGTTTTCCGCCAAAAGCTCCGTCGCCTCCTTTAAAAAGCCCAGCCTGCCGTCGTCCGTATCCATATCGTATTTCGCTTTTACCGCCAGTATTCTGTATTCCACGTGGTTTGCGCTCCGCTCCAGCAAAAGCTCGAAGGCCTCCGGCCCCCTGGCCTTTATGAATTCGTCCGGGTCCTTGGCCCCCTCCATCCGGAGGACCCGCACCTGGAGCCCGGCGGGCTCTAAAAGCCCGATGGCCCTCTGGGCGGCCTTCACCCCGGCGGCGTCGGAGTCGTAGGCTATGACCACGTTTTTGGTGTACCGGGACATGAGCCGGGCCTGCTCGGCTGTGAGGGAGGTGCCGAGGCTTGCCACCGCGCAGTCAAAGCCCGCCTGATGGAGCATCACCACGTCCACGTTGCCCTCGGCTAAGATGAGCATCCCGCGCTTTGAACGCTTGGCCAGGTTGAGGGCGAAGAGGTTCCGGCTTTTTGAGAATACGGGCGTGTCGGGGGTGTTCAGATATTTTGGCTCCCCGTCGTCAAGTATCCTGCCGGAAAAGCCGATGACGCTCCCGCGCACGTCGATGACCGGGAACACAAGGCGGTTGCGAAATACGTCGTATATCCCGCCGTTCTTCCCCCGCTTGGCAAGGCCCGCGTCTAAAAGCTCCTGATCCGAAAAGCCACGCCTTCGCATCTCGTTGACTAAGGCGTACCAGTCGTCCGGCGCGGCCCCGAGGCCGAAATTGGTGACCGTCCTTTTGGTGAGCCTGCGCTTTTGGATGTAGCTTACCGCCGCCGCGCCCTCGGGCCTTGATAAGTTATCATAAAACCACCGGGCGGCGGACTTGTTGAGCTCCAAAAGCCTTACCCGCCTTCCGGCCATGTCCTTGTCCCCGTCCTCGTCCGGGACCTCCATCCCGGCCCTTCGGGCCAGAAACGCCACCGCGTCCCGGAAGGGCAGGTTCTCTATCTCCATGATGAAGCTTATGACCCCGCCGCCCTTGCCACAACCGAAGCAGTGGTATATCTGCTTGTCCGGGGACACGGAAAAGGACGGGGTCTTTTCCGAGTGGAAGGGACACAGCCCGAACTGGTTGGAGCCCGAGCGCTTTGTAAGCTGTACATAGTCGGACACCACGTCCACGATATCGCACCGTGAAACAAGCTCCTCGATGAAGCTCTCCGGTATGGCCATTTCCGTCCCCCTCTCTTAAAAAGCTAATATGTGTTTTCGGACTTTTATTTTACGGTCCACGCCTTCGGGACGAAGAGCAGGTTGTGCATCTCTATGGCGTATGGGTCGGTCATGCCGGCTACGTAATCCGTCACAGCCCGCTCCACGCCCTCCCGCTCGGCGATGGCCAGGTACTCTTCCGACATTTTTGCCGGATTTTTAACCAAATAATCAAATATTCCGGAGAGAAGCCCCAAAACCTTTCGCTCCTCCCCCTTTACATCGGGATTTTTGTAGACGCGCCGGTATAAAAAGTCGGAAAATATGTCCACGGCCCGCGCCACGTCGCGGCTCATGCCGACCTTGCCATCCTCAACTCCACGGGCTATGATGTCCTCGACTACGGTGTTTATCCGGGCGCTGTAACGCTTGCCCAGGACATCGCGGACCTCGTCCGGTATGTCCTCGCCGCGGAGGGTCCCGGACCTTATGGCGTCGTCCACGTCGTGATTTATGTACGCTATCTTGTCCGCTAAGCGCACCACCTGGCCCTCCAGCGTCTCGCTGAGGGGGTCGCAGGTGTGGCGCAGTATGCCCTCCCGGACCTCGTGCGTCAGGTTGAGCCCCCGGCCCTCCTTTTCGATGATGTCCACCACTCTCAGGCTCTGCTCATAGTGCCGAAAGCCCCCGGAGGCGGAGAGGAGCTCGTTTAGCGCCCTCTCCCCGGCGTGGCCGAAGGGCGTGTGGCCCAAATCGTGCCCAAGTCCGATGGCCTCGGTCAGGTCCTCGTTTAAATATAGGGCCCGCGAGATGGTCCGGGCTATCCTTGTGACCTCAAGGGTGTGGGTGAGCCGCGTGCGGTAGTGGTCCCCCTCGGGCTCCAAAAACACCTGGGTCTTTTGCTTTAAGCGCCGGAAGGCCTTGGAGTGGGTTATGCGGTCAATGTCCCGCTGAAAGCATGTCCGCACGCCGTCCTCCGGCTCGGGCCGCTCCCGGCCCTTTGAGTTTTCCGCCCGGACGCCCCGGTCGCACACAAGGAGCCTCTCCAGCTCCTCTCTCTTTTCACGAATGTTCCCCAAAACCCACGCCCCCTTCCCGCGCACTTATCTTATACGCCGGAAAGCGCGAAAATCCTTTTTTTGAGCCTAAAATATTACCCCGGTGCTCAAAAAATCGCGTAAATCATGCTTTACAGGCCGAAAACGGCGGTATTTAATTGCCGATTTATTATTTACCTTATTCAAATAATGTGATATACTGTTCTAAATTTTTAAAAAAAGGACAATGCCATTGGATACTAAAGATACCGAGCGCGCCGTCCTGGTGGGCCTTGCCGCCGACAGCATGGACGCACGCGAGCGCTCCACCGACGCGACGTTAGACGAGCTGGAGGCCCTTTTGGAGACCGCCGGAGGGCGCGGCTTGGGCAAAATACTTCAAAATAAGCGCTCCCCCGACCCCCGGAGCTTCATCGGCGAGGGCAAGGTCCGGGAGGTGAAGGAGCTTATCGAGGCCCAGGATTGCTCCCTGGCCGTATTCGACAACGAGCTCTCCCCATCACAGCTCAGAGCCCTTGAGGAGGACTTGGGCGTACACGTGATGGACAGGTCCCAGCTCATTTTGGACATCTTCGCCACCCGGGCCCGCACAAGGGAGGGGCGGCTCCAGGTGGAGCTCGCCCAGTATAACTACATGCTCCCCCGGCTTACGGGCATGTGGACCCACCTTGTGCGCCAGACGGCCTCCGGCGGCAAGAGCCCCATCGGCACCCGCGGCCCCGGCGAGACACAGCTTGAGACCGACCGCCGGCACATACGGCGGAAGATTCAAAAGCTGGAGGAGGAGCTGGAGGCCGTCCGCCGCGTCCGGGGCACCCAGCGCAGGGCCCGGGAGAAAAACGGCGTGCCGGTGATAGCCCTGGTGGGTTACACAAACGCCGGGAAGTCCACCCTTTTAAATAAGCTCACCGGCGCGGGAATCGAGGCAAACGACAGGCTCTTCGACACCCTGGACACCACAACCAGAAAGCTCACTCTGGCCCCCGGGTCCGAGGTCCTTATCTCCGACACCGTGGGCTTTATCCGAAAGCTCCCCCACCACCTGGTGGA
>CANQUO010000013.1 GCA_947627085.1 uncultured Oscillospiraceae bacterium | reverse complement strand
TCCAAGGGCGCTCATCCCAACTCCCGCTTCACCGCTCCCGCCCGCAACTGCCCCTGCCTTTCCAAGGAGTTTGACAATCCCCAGGGCGTGCCCCTGGACGCCATGCTCTTCGGCGGTCGCCGCGCCAAGACCGCTCCCCTGGTTTATCAGTCCCGCGACTGGAACCACGGCGTGTTCGTAGGCGCCACCGTGGCCTCCGAGACCACCGCCGCCGCCACCGGCGCCGTGGGCGTGGTCCGCCGTGACCCCATGTCCATGCGGCCCTTCATCGGCTACCACGTTGCCGACTACTGGCAGCACTGGATCGACATGGGCCGTGACCCCAGGGTCACCAAGCTTCCCAAGATATTCCACGTCAACTGGTTCCGCACCGACGACGAGGGCCACTTCCTCTGGCCGGGCTTCGGCGACAACATGCGCGTCCTTGAGTGGATCTTAAAGCGTTGCGCCGGCGAGGTGGACGCCGTTGAGACGCCCATCGGCTACATGCCCAGGCCCGAGGATATAAACCTCGAAGGCATCGAGGACGAGGTCTCCCCCGAGACTTTGAAGGAGCTTCTCACCATCGACAACGAGGTCTGGAAGCAGGAGGCCGAGGACATCGACAAATTCTTCGCCCAGGTCGGCGAGGGCAAGCTCCCGCATGAGCTTTCCGAGAACCTTGAGACCCTGAAAAATAACCTTAAGTAAGAATTTCACCGTACCGGGACAGCCTTCGCGCCGTCCCGGTATTTTGCGAAGGAGACCACATGCGACTTCTCATTATCCGCCACGCGGACCCCGACTACGAGCACGATTCCCTAACCGAAACCGGCTTTCGTGAGGCTGAGCTTTTGGCAAAGCGGCTCTCCGGCGAGAGGATTGATTTTTTCTATGAGTCCCCTCTCGGCAGAGCCCGGGACACCGCCGCGCCGCTTTTTGAAAAAATAGGCGCTAAGGCCGAGACTCTCGACTGGCTCCGGGAATTTGACGGCCATATTGAGCGCCCCGACAAGCCGGGAGATACATCCATCTGCTGGGACTGGCTCCCTCAGGACTGGACCGTGGACGAAAAGCTTTACGACTTTGACAGGTGGCTTGAAAATCCCGTAATCGCCGCCGGGGACGTGAAGGAGCGGTATGACCGGGTCTGCGCCGGACTTGACGAGCTAATAGCGGAGCACGGCTACGTCCGGGAGGGCCGGCTTTATAAAGCGGAGCGTCCAAGCCACGACACCCTGGCCATATTCTGCCACTTCGGCGTGGGGTGCGTGCTTTTGAGCCGCCTCCTCTCCGTCTCCCCCATGCCCTTGTGGCACGGGCTCTGCGCCGCGCCAAGCTCGGTGGCGACGCTCTACACCGAGGAGCGCCGGGAGGGCATCGCCTCCTTCCGCATGGCCTCCTACGGCGATGTTTCCCATCTCACACTTGCCGGTGAAGGTCCCTCCTTCTCCGCCAGGTTTTGCGAGTGCTTCACCGACGACACCCGCCACGATTGAAAGGAGCAAACATGAAGGCCTTTGAGACATACCCCTCCGAAAAATCAACCGTTCAGGACAGAATAACAGGCGTTCCGATAACTCAGCTCACGAACTACCTGGGCCACAGCTGTCACGCCTATTTTACGAATAACGGCTGGTGGGACTCGAACAGGAGGCTGTTATTTCGCGGGGACAGAGCAAACTGCGCAAATCTCTTCTCCGTGGAGATAGAGTCCGGCGAAATAAGCCGCCTTACGGACCTGCCCCATGGGGCCAATCCCAATTTTTCAAACGACGTTAACCCCAAAAAGCCCGAGGCCTACTACACCCTCGATAACGTCCTCTACGCCATTGAGCTCGACACCCTTAAGGTAAGGCCCCTGGTCACGGCCCCCGATGGCTTCAATATCCACGGCGCCCTCTCCGGCGCGGACGGTAAGTACGTGTACTCCGCCCTCAGCGAGGACCTGTCCGCCAGAATTTATGCCGACCTCTCCGCCGGATATATAGGCATGAGGGAGACATTCCAGGCCCACCCGGACTCCCGCATCCTCAAAATCGACGTGGAGACGGGCAAAAGCGAGGTCATATGGCAGGAAAATAACTGGGTGGGCCACGTAAACCCCTCCCCCGCGAGACCGGAGCTTCTGTCCTTCTGCCACGAGGGCCCCTGGAATCTGGTAGACCACCGGATATGGTGCATGGATGTGAATGAGGGCAAGCCCTGGCAGGTGAGAAAACGCGCAGACGAGCACGAGATGATTGGCCACGAGTACTGGCACCTTGACGGCGAGCACATCGGCTATCAGGTCCACCGCAGGGACTTGAACGCCTCATGGTTCGGCGCGGTGAGATACGATAACTCCGGCCCACGTGAGGCCCCCTGCGTGCCGTTGCCCAGCCCCGACCACATACACTCAAACGACTTTGAGCTCATAGTCTCCGACTCCGGCTCCTCCATAAAGCTTTACCGTTATAACGGCACGGACTTCGACAGGGCCCGGGTCCTGTGTATGCACGACGGGAGCTTCTTCTACGGCTCCCACCACCCCCACCCCCGCTTCACCGCCGACGGCAGGCAGATACTTTTCAACTCCAACAAATCCGGCTACTGCCAGCTCTACCTCGCCGATATCCCCGAGGATGTCACTTCACTTCCCTATCTTGAACAAAAATAACCGTTTATCCCTCCGGTCTCCGGAGGGATTTTTAATAATAGCTTGCAAAACGCTAACAATTATAGTATAATAGCAATACATAAAGGAGGTGATATCATGGCAAAGACAGCGACGGTGTACGCGCGGGTGGAGCCGGAGGTCAAGGAGCGGGCGGAAGCCATCCTTGATGAGATCGGCGTTCCCGTCTCGGTTGTGATAGGTATGCTCTACCGGCAGATAATCCGCAAAAACGGCATCCCACTGGACCTCTCCCTCCCCGTAGAGCGCCCGAAATCCATCCACGAGATGACAAAGGAAGAATTCGACGCCGGAATGGAGCAGAGCTTCGAGGACCTCAAGGCCGGCCGATACGTTACCCTCGAAGAAATGGAGGCTGAATTCAGGAGGGACTTTGGAGTATGAGATACAAAATAACAGTGCTGACCTCGGCTAAAAATGAATTGAGGCGTGTGTATTCTTATATCGCCAACAATCTTTCAAATCCGACTTCAGCCGGGAAAATATACAGACAAGCAATAAAAGAAATCCATTCTCTTGAGACAATGCCCATGCGCTATCCGCTGTATGGCGAAGAGCCCTGGCACAGCCGGGGTATCAGATACTTCTCCGTGGCAAGCTATCTCATATTCTACTCCGTAAACGAAAGTGACCGCACGGTCACCGTCCACCGCATAATATACGGCGGGCGGGACATAGCCTCCGGCCTCGAAAAAGAGGACTAAAGCCCTGTTCACTTAAAAAGGATAACATTCAAAAGCCGCCCGAGGCACGGGCGGCTTTTTGCTGAAGCTTTACTCATCCTCTACGCTGTAAGCCCAGAGATTTTTGATTTCGTTGGAGATATCGGCGTAGGACCAGGTTTTGCAGTTAGACGGACGGTTTGGGTCGTAGACGTGAAAGCCCTCGGCGTCGCAGGAGGTCAGGACTATGTAGTGGCCGGTCTCGGTGAAGTGGCCGGGACCCATGATGCAGATTATGGGGTGGCCTTTTTCGAGCTCCTCCCGCATGGTGGGCTCCCACAGGGGGAGCTCCTTGGCGTGAAGTCCCAGCTTTTCCGCGCCCTCGGAAAAGAGCAGCCACGCCGTGCCGCTCCCGGGGACGCAATAACCATCACGGGTCGCAAAATCCGCCACATACGCCGGGGTCAATGTCCCGTCGCCGGTGAGGCCCATGGCCACCATGGAAAGCGCCGTGGGTCCGCAACCGGTGTAGCCGATAAGGCCCTCGCCGTAAAGGCAATACCCCCAGCGGCTGTCCCACTGAGTAAAATAGGGAATCGTACCGGCTGTGAGCTCGGAGGACAAGTCCAATTCAAAATCGTAATCCTCAATACCGGCGTAGTTATTTACATACGCCGAGGCCTCCGGATTTTTCCCGGACAGCTCATTAAGGGCCTCTTGTATTCCACGATCGTCCGGTTCCGTCTCGCCCGGTTTTTCGTAATCGTCAAACAGCCTCTTTAACGTATCCTTTAGCACGCCCACACCGCCAAAGGAGCTGACTATTATATAAGCGAGCGCCGCAAAAAGCAGTAATATGGCAAGCCAATTAAGCGAGCTTCTTGTTTGCGTATTTCTCATTTCTCTTCCCTTACTCCACTGACTAAATTGTAATATGTGTTAGATGTGGCCCGGTAGGCAACAGCGTACAGCACGGCGACAAAAGCGCCGACCGAAGCTATCACGCGC
Organism: uncultured Oscillospiraceae bacterium; assembly: GCA_947627085.1. Classification (GTDB taxonomy): domain Bacteria; phylum Bacillota; class Clostridia; order Oscillospirales; family Oscillospiraceae; genus RUG626. The sequence continues at coordinate 14,340 of CANQUO010000013.1, read as the reverse complement.
AAGAAAAGCGGCTCGTTGGACAGCTTGAATTCAAGCAGGAGCTTTTGAATCAGGGGAAAAGCGAATACAAGATGCGCTAAAGCCAGCAATAAGGGGAAGAAAAACACAGTCAGCATCTGGGAATCGATGCTTTTTCGTATCTCACTTCCTGTCATCCCGATTTTTCGCATGGTTTCAAACCGTGGTTGGTCCTCAAAGCCCTCCGTAAGCTGCTTGTAGTAGATAATGAGCACGGCGGCGGCTACAAAGACGATACTGAGGACGATGCCAAGGAAGAATATCCCGCCATACATACCAAATTCTCCGCCGCCATGGTTCTCCCTGGAGCCGCAGTTTACGCCCATAAAGCCGTACTCCCGGCACAAATCGTCAAGCGGGACGCGGATGTCGTTGTAGAGCCCCAACTGCTCTTCCGGCGTAAGTCCGGTGTCGAAATCGTACACCCAGTCAAACGAGGCAAATACGGACTCACCGAACTCCGGGAGAGAGGCGATGGCGCGCGTCAACTCGTCAAAATCCGGTATGATAACCGCTATTGTGGACTTGCTCACAACCATCGCTTCTACACCGGCATACATAAATTCTTCCACGCTGTCTTTTATTTTCCATTCCATCCCTTTTACGGATATGGTATCGCCGTCGAAGTCGTTGCCAAAGGTGAATATGAACGCCTGTCCGGGATTCAGCGCCAGCTGTGTCCCCGTCGCGATGCTAAAATCCTCCAGGGGGATAAAGTACATATCCCATTCCCCGCCAAGGCCGACGATGTTGGCACGCCTGTATTCATAGCTGTTTTCGGGGACGGCGTTTTTTTCTTCCAGAACAGCCAATAGTTTGGTCTTAAGCTCCGGCAAGACGGTATCATTCAGTATATCCGGGTCCGACGATGTGAAGTCCAGGATAAATTCCCGGGGATAATCCACATAGAAGTCAAATCGGGTACCGTATAAAAGGCACGCCGTTGACGAGATCATCACAAGGACCATCGTGACCAGGATACATATGGAGGCAAGCCCGGCCCCGTTTCGCTTCATGCGGAAGGCCATTGAGGAGACGGACACAAAATGGGCGGGCTTATAGTAATAGCTTTTGCTATTTTGCAAAATACGGCAGAGAAGGACCGAGCCCGCGACCATGGTGATATACGTCCCGGCTATGACCAGAAGCACCGCCAAAAAGGCCGCGGCAAGCAGCGTCCTTGCGGATGAAAAGTTTGCAGTTACAGAAATAAAATACCCAAAGGCCAGGAGCGCCGCTCCCGAAAGTCCCAGCGCCGCGTTCGCCTTTGGTGGCCGCTCCCCGGCGTTTTCACCGCGCAAAAGCGAAATGGCGGTCGACGCGTCGAGCTTCCTTTGGGAGTTCAGGAGCTGAATGATAAAGACAACTGTGTAGACAGCCACGGTCATACATACAGCCTTGGGCTCAACGGTCAGCTTATAATTGGTCTCCTCCCCGATGATTTTGACTAATCCCAGCTCGGCGAATTTTGAGCAGGCGATGCCCAGAATGAGTCCAGCGCATATGGAGACGACCGCCACTATGGCCGTCTCCCGCTCCAGGACCTTCCCGATGTTCCTCTTGTCCATGCCGAAGATGTTATAAAGGCCGAGCTCCTTTTTGCGGCACCGCATCAAAAAGGAGTTGGCGTAGAGGAGGAAAACGCAGGAGAACACCGCCAGCACCCAGCCGCCCAAATTCAGGGTGAAGCGGATCGTCCTCACACCGATGATATCGGATATGGCGTCGGTCGATTGGAGGAACGAGACGATGTAATACATCGCGATCAAACCGACGCACATGAGGATATAGGGAAAATATATCCGCCTGTTTTTCCCGATCCCGCCGGCGGCAAGCTTAAAATAGAAGCCCACGCTCATCCCCTGTCCCTCCTCGCCGCAAGCAGGACCATCGTGTCCGATATCTTCCGGTAAAACTGCCCGTCCGTATCGTTTCCCCGGTAGAGCTGGTGGAATACCACGCCGTCCTTGATGAAGAGCACACGCTTGGCGGTGGAGGCGGCAGATAACGAGTGGGTCACCATAAGTATGGTCTGGCCCATACGGTTTACCTCGGAAAAAAGCCGCAAAAGCTCGTCCGCTGACCTTGAATCGAGGGCCCCGGTGGGCTCGTCGGCCAAAATGAGCTTTGGGTCCGTTATAAGGGCCCTGGCCACCGCGGCACGCTGTTTTTCGCCGCCGGATACCTCGTAGGGGTACTTATTCAGGAGCTTTTGGATTCCCAGCGTTGAGGCTATTGGAACTAACCTGTCGTGCATCTCCTTATAGGGCCTCCCTGCCAATACAAGGGGCAAATATATATTGTCGGCAAGTGTGAACGTATCCAAAAGGTTGAAGTCCTGAAACACAAATCCCAGATTATTTCTGCGGTATGCGGCAACGGCTGACTCCTTGATTTTGGACATATCCTTTCCGTCCAATATGACCCTTCCGCCGGTGGGCCTGTCCAGGGCGGCGAGGATATTGAGGAGCGTAGTCTTGCCGGAGCCGGATTCTCCCATTATCGCCACATATTCCCCCCGCTCCACCTTGAAGCTTACGTCTCTCAGCGCCTCCACCTTATTGCCCCCGAAACGGGTGCTGTATATCTTCTTAAGCGCGGCGACCTCCAGTAAGCTCATCTTGAACCGCCTCCTTTCTCTCATATTATAACTGAAACGGGAAATATAAAGCCATAACAGACGCCTTACATTTCCCGTATCAAATCTTACATTTTTGTAAAAAGTCAACAACGTTTATCCTGCTCAAAGGTGACGGAGACCGTCGTCCCCTTTCCCGGCTCGGACTTAACGGCTATATCCGCGCCCAGGTTTGCGCATATACGTTTGCACAGATAAAGGCCGATGCCGCTGGCGGCGGTGTCCTCACGGCCGTTTATGCCGGTGTAGCCCTTTTCAAATATACGTGGCAGGTCCTCCGGGGCGATGCCGGCGCCGGTGTCCTCAACGGAGAGGGTCTTGCCATTCATATAAATGCTTACGCTCCCGGAGCGCGTATATTTAAGGGCGTTTGAAATTATCTGCTCCAAAACGAATGTGAGCCACTTCTCGTCCGTAACCACCGCGCGGTTGACCGGCTCGTATATGAGCCGGAGCCCGCGGTCAATAAACTCCGAGGAAAATTTAGCCACCGCCCGCCTTATTATGGCGTCCAAATCGCACTCCGCGAACACATAATCTGTTGACTCGGACCTGAGCCGCAGAAATGCCAGCACCATTTCAACGTATTGACTGATCTCCAAAAGCCTGGAGGACAGCTTGTCCGCCAAAGGCGAGTCCTCATTTTGCAGTGTGAGGGACATGGCGGTGATGGGCATTTTGATCTGGTGTACCCACACGGTGTAGTAATCCACCATCTCCCTGTATTCCTCTCCCGCTCTGGTGGTAAGCTCCGATACCTCGCCGGCAAGAGCCTCAACTATCGCCTGGTAGCCCGCGTCGTCCAAGCCGTCAATTTCGGGAAGGGAGTCTATCATAGCCGCCGAGAGCTTACTTATCTCGCAAAGGCGCTTATATTTCGCCCTTGAACGTATAAAATCCACGGCGATAAAAATCACGGCCCAAAAGAGGCAGAAAAGTATGGGGTACAGCGCCGCCCTCATGGGCAGGCCATAGAGATAGAAGCTTGCCGCGAAGGTGCCGGCGAACAGCAAAAGCGCCGCCGCAAGGAGCCTGAATTTGCGAAGATACAGTAAGAAAAGCTTCATTTTATGCCCTCTTTTGAGTCCCCGATGATATATCCCACGCCGAATTTTGTGGAGATGAAATCGGAAAGCCCGTGCGCCTCTAACTTCTTTCTCAATCTCGCCACATTTACCGCCAGGGCGTTTTCGTCCACGAATGCCTCCGTTTTCCATAGGGCCTTCATAAGCGTCTCCCGGCTCACGGCCTTGCCCTTATTCTTCATAAGGCGGTAGAGTATCAGATATTCGTTTTTGGTGAGGGCTATCTTTTCCCCGTTATAAGTCAGGGTGCCGTCGTCCGTGTTGAGCAAAGCTCCCCGGTGCTCCAGGGCTTTGGGGCTCAAGCCAAAATCGTATGTTCTGCGCAACAGCGAATGGAGCTTCGCGATAAGCACGTCCCAGTCGAAGGGCTTGGCGATAAAGTCGTCGGCCCCCATGTTTATGGCCATGACGATGTTCATGTTGTCGGAGGCGGAGGAGAGGAAAATTATGGGGACATTTGCTATTTTGCGAATCTCGCCGCACCAGTGGTAGCCGTTGAAAAAAGGCAAACCAATATCCATAAGGACGATGTGGGGCTCATAGAGGGAAAATTCCTCCAGGACCTTTCTAAAATCCTCGACGATCCGGCAGTCCATGTCCCACAGGGCGGTCTTGAGCTTTATGGCCCGCGCGATTTCCCTGTCGTCCTCCACGATGAGCAGCTTGTACATATCCGACTCTCCCGTATAATAATAAAAGAAGATCAGTATAAACGCATGGGACCGCCGTCGGAGCTCTCCCCTCGGCGGTCCCGGGCTTTTTTATAAGAAAACTATGTTCAAAACGTCCCGGCGGGTCTGGACGGAGGATTCCGGGACCTGGAAGAAGCTTTGGGGCCGGTACGGGACATCACCGGCATCAAGGCTCAGTATGCCCACCGGGACCGACACCAGCTGGCCCTCATAAAAGGGCGTGGCGTTCTCCCGGGTAAGGGACGCCGTGGTCACCCTGAATTTCTCCGCCACCGACCGGGCGCTCTCCCCTTTTCCCACTATATAGGTGTGCACGGTCATCGACTCCATCGTTTGACGCCTTGCGGCGTCTCAGCTTGTCAAAAAACAATCAAATGATTTTCGCGGCGGCATGTACGTCGCGAAAATCCCCTTTTGTTTTGCAAGTGTGCCGCTCTTTAAGCGGCGCGCGCAGCAAAACGGCAGGCCTTTTTCGACAGCCTTTGACGCCTCGCGGCGTCTAAGTCAGTCTATGCCGTGGTTTGCCGGTATGTCACAGCATGGCGCAGGCAAAGACCCGGGAGGAGTTGGCCGGGACCGTGAGGGCGCCGTCCCTGAAAACGAGCTCCCGTCCCAGTATGTCCGGCCCCTCTTTGGGCCCCGCCGCGCCCACAGCGGCAAAGTCGGGGGTTATCCGCTCGTCCCGGTCTGAATTTGATATTACGCCCACAATGACCTCATCTAACGTAAATCTGGCGATGGCAAAAACGCCGCCCTCGCAGAATATGAACTTCATGCCGCCCCGGCGAAGGGCGGGACTCTCGGCCTTCAGGTGCGCCAGGGTCCTGTAAGTATGATAATTCACGGTCTTTTCAAAGCCGCTTTCCCAGGGCATGGGCCAGCGACATCCCTCGTTGGTGCCCAGCGTCCCGCCGATGGCCGCCTCGTCGCCGTAGTAGATGCTGGCCGCGCCGGGGAGCAGGAACTGGAATACGGCCGCCGCCACCCACTGGTCCGACGATATATCCGGGTCATTGTGGAGACGTGAAATGTCGTGGCTCCCGATGAGGTTGAACTGGTTTTCCTGTACGGCCCAGGGGAGCTTCGCAAGGTGCTGTGTGACCCGGGCCCTCATGTCCTCGGCGGTCATCTTGTAGCTTGCGTCCCGCATGGCCGCCAAGCCCTCCACGAAGTGGTCTATCTGTCCGAAAAAGCTCCTGATGGGCCGGGCACAGCCGAAGTAATTCATGGGCGAATCCCACTCCCGGCCCTGGAGGTACTGGGCGCAGTCGCCCCAGTCCTCGGCCAGAATGTAAGCCTGGGGATTTTCCTCCCGGATGGCCTTTCGTATCTCCGGCCAGAGCTCGTGGGCAAGCTGTACGTCGTCCCGGCGGGCGAAGGTGTCCGCCACGTCGAAGCGCCAGCCGTCGATGTTGTATGGGGCCTTTAGCCATTTTCTCAAAACGGAGCCCTCGCCCCGGTAAATGATATCCCGGAGCTCGCCGGAGGTGTAATTGAGCGTGGGCAGGCTCTCGTTTCCGTACCAGTAGTGGGCGCGGCCCTTTTTGTCGAAGAAGTAATATTTCCGCTCAAGGCTCTCCGGGTTATTATACGCCCCCTCGGTCTTGGGGAAAAAGTCCCCGTCCCTGTTGAACCACCGGTGGGCCGAGCCCGTGTGGTTTATGGATATGTCCACTATTACCCTTATGCCCATCTCGTGTGCGGCCTTTGTCAAGCTCGCCAGCGCCTCGTCCCCGCCGAAGTGGGGGTCCACGTGGAAGTAGTCGATGCAGTCATATTTGTGCACCGAGGGGCCCATGAAAATGGGGTTTAGGTATATGGCCGTGACGCCCAGGTCCCGGAGGTAGCCGAGCTTCTGTTCTATCCCCTGAAGGTCCCCGCCGTAAAAGTCCATGCAGTGGCCGTGCTGATAGTCCATGGGCTCCGCGCCCCAGTCCTCCACCTTTATGCACTCATGTCCGCCGAAGGAATACTCCCCGGTCTTTACGTCGTTGGCCTTATCCCCGTTATAAAAGCGCTCGGGGAATATCTGATAAAATACCGCGTCCTTCACCCATTCCGGCTGAACATAGTCCGCCATCAGCACAAAATCATAGGTGTGGTCGGGCACAAAGGTGGTTATCCCCCGCTGGGTGTAGTAATAGACGGCGTCGGGGGCCACGATGTAGAAGTGGTACTCTATCCTGTTTTCCGTTATTTTAAGCTTCGCCTCATAATAGCACAGCCCGTGCTTTTTGAAGGCCAATTTCATCTCGGCAAAATCCTGCAAACCGTTGTGGAGCGAGCGCAAAATGACGTGCTTTACCGGCGCGCCGTCCAATATGCGGAGGCGCACCGTCACCGTGTCAAAAAGCTTCGGGCTCGAATCGCTCACAAAATACTCCGTGCCGTCTGAGTAGACGCTGTCGATCCACTTTTCCATATTTACCCCCGTCTCGTCTCTATTATCATCCTTCGAAGCTCCGGTATGTGGCGCTTAAAGCCGTCAAAGGAGCTAAGCCGCCACTCCCAGTTGGGGCTCCCCACTGTCCCGGGCTCGTTGAGCCGCGCCCTGTCGTCCAGGCCCAGGACGTCCATAATGGGCACGATTGCCATACGTGCCTTTGAGGCAAAGATGTACTTTGTGAGCTTCTTTGAAAGCTTCACATGGGGCCCGCCGTAGGGGAGCATAAATTCGTTTATCCGTCTTTTCTCCTCCGCCGTCCGGTCCTTGTACCAGCCCATGACAGGCTGGTTATCGTGGGTACCGGTGTAGACAAGGTGGTTTTTCTCGATCGGCTGATTGGGGTCCATGAAGGTAAACTCCGCCACATTCATGCCCGTAAGACCGTAGTGGTCCCGGAGCTCCAGCACCTGGGGACGAAGGTCCCCCAGGTCCTCCGCCACTATCTTTATCTTCGGGAGCTTTCTGAATATCTCGTCAAAGAGCTCATATCCCGGGGCCTCGATCCACTCGCCCACTCTCGCCGTGGGACAGCTGGCGGGTATCTTCCAGTATGTATCAAAGGCCCTGAAGTGGTCTATCCGAAGTATGTCGTAAAGGACCGACGAGTAGCGAAGCCGCTCTATCCAGAAGCCAAAGCCGTTTTCCTTCAGGTGCTCCCAGTCGTAGATGGGGTTGCCCCAGCGCTGTCCGTCCACATTGAAGTAGTCCGGCGGTACCCCGGCGATGAAGGAGGGCACCCCGTCGCCGTTTATAAGGAAGTCCTCCCTTGCCTGCCACACATCGAGCGAGTCGAGGCCCACGTAGAAGGGTATGTCCCCCATTATCTCCACGCCCTTTGAGTTTGCGTATTTCTTGAGGGCCATCCACTGGCGGTAAAACTCAAACTGGGCGAACATCCGGTAGCCTATCTCATCTGAAAGGTGGGATATGTCGTATTGGCCGTCAACTATCCACTGACGCTGTTCTCTTGGCCACTCGGTCCAGCTTTTAAGGCCGTTCTGGGTCTTAAGGGCCACGAATACGGCGTAGGGGTACACCCAGGAGTATTTTTGGAATCTCTTATACTCCCTGTCGGGCTTGAAACGCTCATAGGCCACGCGCAGATAGCGCTCCTTGTGGGCACGGGCCCCGGAGTAGTCTATCCTGTCGCTCTCCGGGCCGGAGAAGCCCTCTATGTCCCCCTCCAAAAGCCCCTCGTCCTTTAAAATGTCCAGGTCTATGTAGCTCTCGTCCCCGGCGAAGGAGCTTAAGGGCTGGTAGGGCGAGTTGCCGTAGCCCAAGGGGTTTAGCGGCAAAATCTGCCATATGCGCACATGGGCCCGTGCCAGCATGTCCACAAATTCATACGCCTCCCGCCCGAAGCCGCCGATACCGTATTTTGACGGCAGTGAGGCCACCGGCATCAAAATTCCGCTCTTTCTCATGTTTGACCCTCCATATGCTTTAATATTTTCTCGTAGGCCGCCCTTGGCGCGCCGCTTTTCAAATAAATTACGCCCCGGCGGACATATCCGTTTTTCTCAAGGGTATGGCGCATGGGCCTGTTGTCCTCGTGGGTGTCGCACCGGGCGGAGATCGCGCCGGCAATCGCGGCAAGCTCGGCGCAGTAGTCCATTATCATGGATGCCACGCCCGTGTTTTTCGCCTCCGGCGCCACCGCTATGCGGTGTATGATGCCGTAGCTTAAATCATCAAGCTCCCACTCCCCGCCGTAAATCTCGTCATAGGTTGGCTCATGCCCCACGTACACAGCCGCCGTGGCGATGACCGCCCCGTTTTCCGTGACCACGTGGGCGATACCCTCCTCAATGTCCCGCCTCGCCGTCTCCTCATTGGGGTACCCGTCCTGCCACTGGTCGACGCCGAGGGCCCGAAGTGAGGCCCGGGCCTCATCGTAAAGCTCGCCCATCCGTGGGATGTCCCCATAGTCAGCCTTGCGTATTATCATCGAGGTATCAATTTCACATCTGCTCAAGTATATACTCCTTCACGTCCGCAAGCCTACTGCGCTCCCATTCCCTCTCGCTCTCGCGCTGGGCAAGCGGACAGATTATGGCGAAATCCAGCGCCTCCCCGGGGACTCGCCCGGAGCGCTTGGGGTTTTCAAAGTTTTCCCGCCAAGTCTCCTCATCGGCATCACGGTATCTCTCCGGATATAGATAAATCTGCTGTCTTTTGGTTGCGGCGATAAACATTTTGGCGGCCAGGGGCAGGAGGAGCTCATACTCATTTTCCGGTACGTCCCGGAATATTTTGGGTATTTCCCCCCGGACCACCCGCTCGGAGCCCCTGTCTATTTTTATGCCCATGGGCTCGAAAGTAAAGGCGTTTTCCGTAAACGTGAGCTTTAAAAGCACGCCCTTTTCCGTGTTGAACTGGGCACGCTGATAGTCCGTGTCGAATATAAAATTGCCCAGGGAGTAAAATATGGCCTTGTCCCCTATAAGCTCATAATTCATGGGCACGTGGGGGTGGTGGCACACAACTATGTCCGCTCCCATGTCGAGGTAGGCAAGATAGCGGTCCCGGGTGTATGGCGCGGGCAAGGCGGTGAACTCCTCTCCCCCGTGGGAGACGATAACGCACCAGCGGCAGGAGCTTTTTATCTCCCGAACCGCCCTTTTTATGGTGTCCATGTCGCTCCAGCTCAGGCACCCGGCCTTATTTTCACCCGCCGGCTTGCACCCGCGCTGATAGCCCACGCCCAGAAGCCCTATCCCGCCGGCCTCGGGCAGTATGACGGGCCTTGCGGCCTCGCTTAAATCCATCCCCGCGCCCAAGGTCACGGCCCCGCGCCATTTCGCCTCGCTTAAGGTGCTCTCCAGCCCCTCGGGCCCCGCGTCCATTATGTGGTTATTGCAGATATTCCATATGTCCGCCCCGATTTTTTGGAGCAGTCCCCCCACTTCGGGGTCCATGGTGTGGCGTAGCTGTTTTGCCCCGGCGCTCTCGGTGTTCCTCTCACCGCAGATCAACGGCCCCTCCACGTTGGCCACAACGTGGCCGGCTGAGGAGAGAAAATCAAGTATCTCCGGTGACAAAAGCTCCGGGTCGCTCCACCGGCCGTCCATGTACCGGTCAAAGCCGATGTCTCCGGTGAAAATAAGCGAGGTCGTGTCCTTCATAAAATCACCCAAGCACGTATTTCAAAAACGCGTCGCCGCGCTCCTCAAAATTTTTAAAATACCCGTAGGACGCCGCCGCCGGGCTCAGCACGCATGCCCCGCCCGCCGGAGTGAGCTCCCTTGCCAGCTCCACCGCGCCTTTAAGGTCCTCGGTATAGCGGCAATTGGGTATGCCCTTTACCTCGTCATATATCCGTCTGCCCGATTCATATGAGAAAATATACTCAAATTCCCCGTGGTTTTTTATAAAATCTATTAAAATATCGTAGTTTATGTTCCTGTCCATGCCCCCGATGAGCACGGTTTTCGCGTTTTTTACGCTCCTCAGCGCCTCAATGGTGGCCTCGGGGATGGTGGATATGGAGTCGTCGTAGTAGTCAACTCCGGACACCGTGGCCACGTGGCTCATCCGGTGGGGAAGGCCCTCAAAGTCCAAAAGCGCGCGGCGTATTTTATCCTCCTCACAGCCGTAGACCGTGGTACAGACCTCCTCCACGAATCTGGCGTTCAGCTGATTGTGCTCCCCGGGGAGCTTCAGGTCAAACAGGGTCTTATCGTCGTGGGGTATGACGATCTTCTGAGCTTTCGTCTCTATCTCCGGCACATCGTCTCTTATAAAGAGAAAGTCCCCCGGCCCCTGGTGGGCAGCGATGGGCTTTTTCGCCTCGAAATACCTCTCCCGGGTTTTATAGCGGTCCAGATGGTCCTCGAAGAGGTTGAGAAACACCGACACGTGGGGCGACAGGCGCAGATTTGAAAGCTGGTGGCAGGACATCTCAAACACTATGACGCTGTCGCCGTCGTATTCGTCGTAGAGGTCCAGGCACGGAAGGCCGATGTTACCCACCAGCTTCACCCTGTCCCCCAGGCACTCCCGCAAGGCCCTGTAAAGCATGGCCGAGGTGGTGCTCTTGCCCTTGGTGCCCGTCACGCCCACGGTTTGTGGGGCAAACTCCGAGAGGAAAAGCTCCGTCTGTGAGGTATATTTGTCAATGTAATTTTCAACCGGTATCCCCGGGCTTTTTATTATTATATCGTAGGGCTCGGCGTCAAGCTCCCGCTCCGTCCCCTCAAACACGGTAAGGCCCGCCACATGTGAGTGCGCTTCAATGAACCGCCGGGTGGAGCTCCCCTCCCGGCCGCACCCCCAGATGAGCACGTTCTTCCCCTCAAGCCTTTCCGCTATGTTCATGCGACTTCCTCCGTAAATACGCACAGTATCTTATGATATTATACCACTTACAGGCCGTGTTTTCAAGGATATATTTTTTCGTGAGCCTCCGTAATGTTTGTATTTCGTGCTTTTTTGCTTTTTTGGGTAGATATTTCCGGTTTTATGCTATATAATACATTCATCCTATATGCTATATGTTTGGAGGCATCATATGGACACTCAAAAGCTCCAAAGCTATATTGACGATTTCTACCGCGACCTCGGAAGATTAAATCTTGATAAGTGGAACTACGCCGACGGGTGCGCGGCGGTGGCGGCCACACAGCTGTACGCGGCCACGGGGGACAGGAAATTCCGGGACTACGCCCTGGCCTACGCCGACAGCTTCGTAGCTTCGGACGGGACCATACGTACATATAGGCCGGAGGAATACAGGCTCGACGACGTGCTCCCGGGAAGGGCGCTCATTTTCGCTTATAAGGAGACCGGGGAAAAGCGCTACATGGCGGCGGTGGAAAAACTCCTTAAACAGCTTGAGACCCAGCCCCGGACCGCCTCCGGCAACTATTGGCACAAGAAGATATACCCGCATCAAATTTGGCTGGACGGCCTCTATATGGCCCAGCCCTTCAGGATGGAGGCCGAGGCCCTCACCGGCGAGACGAGCCAATATCTCGACATCTGTGAGCAGTTTGAGCATGTTCGCGTGCTTATGCGCGATGAGAAAACGGGACTATACTACCACGGCTGCGATGAGAGCCGGTCCATATTCTGGGCCGACCCCGTGACCGGGTGCTCGAAGAATTTCTGGCTCCGGGCCATGGGCTGGTATGTGATGGCCCTGGCGGACACCGTGGAGGCCATGGACAGGCACGTGTATGACTACATGCGTCCCATGCAGGATACTCTCCGGGACGCCCTTCGCAGCATGCTTCACTTCGCCGACCCCGAGACGGGGCTTCTCTATCAGGTCATAGATAAGCCGGAGCTTCGTGGCAACTATCTTGAGACCTCGGGCTCGGCCATGACGGCGGCGGCCATATTCAAGGCCTGCCGGATGGAGCTCATATTGGAGGAGAAATACAGGCCCGGAGCGGAGAAGATACTGTCGTCTCTAATCGACAACCGCTTGGTCGAAAAGGACGGACAGCTCAAGCTCACGGACACCTGCGCCGTGGCGGGGCTGGGCCCGGACGTGGGGCGGCGCGACGGCACGGTGGGCTACTACCTGTCCGAGCCCGTGGTGGACGACGACGTCAAAGGGGCGGCGGCACTGTTTATGGCCTACGCACAATATTTAATGCTTCAAAAATGGGAGGCCGGAGAGAGATGGAAAATATGATAAGGATACTCTTCACAACGAGCCGGAGCGTGGTTTTTCAGGTCCTGGATGAGGACGCGGACTACGAGACGGCGGAATATGAGCTCATAGTCAACGGCAAGGCGAGCTTAAAGTCAAAAAAGACCGTCGAGACCCTGGATGGCCTTGCGCCGGACACGGAATACACCCTGGCGGTGAGGCGGGGCAGCGTCCTCTCCTCCCCCGTCACGGTGAAAACGAGGTATGAATTCGTGACGCTGAACGTCCGGGACTTCGGCGCCCACGGCGACGGTGTCGCCGACGACACGGGGTACATACAGGCGGCCATACTCGTCTGCCCCCGGGACAGCCGGGTGCTGGTGCCCGAGGGAACCTATAAATTCACACATCTTTTCCTGAAAAGCGGCGTGACCCTGGAGCTTGCCGAGGGCGCTGTTCTCTCCGCCATACCCGAGCGCTCGCGCCTGCCCATACTGCCCGGGCGGATAGAGAGCTGGGACGAGAAGGGTGAATTCCTCCCCGGCACCTGGGAGGGCGACCCCATGAACGCCTACGTGAGCCTCATAACAGGCATGTACGCCGAGGACATCACCGTCTGCGGACGCGGGACGCTGGACGGGTGCGGGGACTTTACAAACTGGTGGAACAAGGAGCTCAACTCAAGGCACCCCGCCCGTCCCCGGGCAATGTTCTTCAACCACTGCCGGAACGTGACCGTCACCGGCGTCACGGTGAAAAACTCCCCGGCCTGGAACCTGCACCCGTATTTTTCGGAGCACGTGAATTTCTACGATCTGCATATATGCTCCCCCCACAACTCCTTCAACACCGACGGCATCGATCCTGAGTCCTGTACCGACGTGGAGATCGCCGGGATACACTTCTCCGTGGGCGACGACTGCGTGGCGGTGAAGTCCGGCAAATACTACATGGGACGGACCTACGGCGTGCCCTCCACCGACGTGCTCATACACCACTGCCTTATGGAGCGCGGCCACGGCGGCGTCACCATCGGGAGCGAGATCGCCGCCGGGGTGGACAGGATAACCGTCAGCCACTGCCACTTTGTGGAGACCGACCGGGGACTTCGGGTAAAGACCCGCCGTGGGCGCGGGAAGGACTCCTATCTTCGCGGGATAGCCTTTGACAATGTGGTGATGGACGGGGTGAAGTCCGCCTTCGTCATAAACAGCTTCTATTTCTGCGGCCCCGACGGAAAGTCCGAATATGTCTCCACAAAAAAGGCCCTGCCCGTGGACGACAGGACGCCGAGAGTGGGCTCTGTGGAGATACGCAACGTCCAGTGCCGTAACTGCCACACAGCCGGGATATACTTCTACGGCCTTCCCGAGTCGAAGATCGAGAGCGTGCTTATGGAGAACGTTTCCATCTCCTTTGCCGAAAAGCCCGAGGAGGGCACGGCGGCCATGATGACAGGCTGTGAGCCCACCGCCGGCAAGGGCATATTCATAAGGAACGCCAAAAACGTGGTACTGCGCAACGTGGATATTACGGGCAATGTGGGCGAGCCCGTGGACCTCGACGGCGTGGAGAATTGGAGCTGGGATAAATGACCTACAAAAACCCCATACTTTACGCCGATTACTCCGACCCCGACGTAATAAGGGTGGGCGAGGACTACTACATGGTGTCCTCCTCCTTCACCTATGTCCCAGGCGTGCCGCTCCTGCACTCGAAGGACCTTGTGCACTGGGAGCTCATAAACTACTGCGTAAGGAAGCTCCCCTTCGAAAAATATAACGCCCCCTCCCACGGCTCCGGCACTTGGGCCCCGTCCCTCCGGTACCACAACGGGATGTTCATCGCCTTCATCCCCCTGG